>DUPR01000069.1 GCA_012838205.1 Methanobacterium sp. | reverse complement strand
TTATCCAAATTATAATAATTTTAAACTTAAAAGAGGATTAGATCAGCAAGTAGGAGTTTAATCTAATGAAGGTCACGGCGTCTGCCCCAGGCAAGGCCATACTTTTCGGAGAACACGCAGTGGTATATGGAAAACCAGCCATAGCCATGGCTGTAAACAGAAAAGCAATAGTCACTATCCAGGAAGGAACTAACGACCATATCTCTATCAAAATCCCTAAATTAGATGTGTACGGAGCCATCAATTTAGAAAATCAGAGAATAAATCCATTAAAAACATCTACCACGCAAGATCAGTTTATTGGCTATTCCAAAAATTCAAACTATCTTGAATCAGGAATTAACCACTCAAACTCAGATAAACATGAAAGTTTAGGGTCACATTCCAAGTCAGATAATCTAACATCAACATCATCACCTAATGATATGGGTATTCTACAATTCATCCGCAATGCAATTTTCAACTGTCAATTCCAACCAGACCATGGGTTGGATGTGAAAGTGGATCTGGAAATACCCATAGGCGCTGGATTGGGATCATCAGCAGCCATCACTGTTGCCACCATTGCTGCGCTAGCACGTTATCTTCAAGAAGATTTAACCACCGAACAAATTGCCAGAATGGCCCACCAAGTAGAACTAGATGTGCAGGGAGCAGCAAGTCCACTAGACACCACCATATCAACCCAAGGCGGTTTCATCTATTTTTCCCGCAAAAAAGGTGCGATGAAGATAAAACCAGCACTGGAAATGCCAATGGTAGTTGGATACACACCCCAACCCGGAAACACTGGCAAACTAGTGGCTGGAGTCCGAAAACTCCACGATAACCATCCTGAAATAATTAAACCCATCCTGGATACCATTGAAAAAATAGTAAACCAAGCCAGAGAAGCCATCATTAACGGTAACCAAGAAAAAATAGGGCAATTAATGAACATAAACCAGGGACTCCTGGATGCTCTGGGAGTAAACACCAACCAACTCTCCAACCTAGTCTACCAAGCACGAAGTGCAGGGGCCACAGGCTCCAAACTAACTGGAGCAGGGGGAGGTGGCAGCATCATAGCATACTGTCCTGGAAAAACCCAAGAAGTATTAGAAAGATTAGAAAAAGTTGAAAACGCATTCCAAGTTAATATATCCCACCAAGGAGTTACATGGAAATGATTAAGCACTATAAGATAAGGATCGAATCTTTCACTGGATTATATAAGACCAACCCCTTCCAGATTAAATCTGAAACCACCATGAACCTTTTCATCCCCACAAAAAACCATGATAGGGAGGTCTTGCTTTAGATGATCATCCTGAAACTAGGTGGGAGCATAATAACCCGGAAGGACAAAACCAAACCCACTCTCAACCCAGCGAACTTGGAACGCATAGCCCAGGAAATATCAGTTGCCAAAATCAAAAAATTGATTATTATACACGGAGCAGGCAGTTTCGGACACCCCTATGCCCAGAAATATGGGATAGGCTCAGTTATTAAAAATGACCGGGAACTCGGCCGGAAAAAAAGAGGCTTTGCCCTAACCCAGAATTCAGTAAAAAACCTCAACCATTTCGTCTGCCATTACCTCCTAAAATGGGGCATACCAGCCATTACTGTGCCTCCATCCTCTTTCATCAAAAGCAACAATAAACGGATAGAATCTGCCAACCTGGAAATTACAGAAAAATATCTGGAAATGGGACTAGTACCAGTCCTCCATGGTGATGTGGTCCTGGATGAAAATGAAGATATACAGATGGCAGTAGTATCTGGAGATCAGATAGTCACCTACTTGGCAGAAAAGTTACACCCGGAGAGGATCATCCTGGGCTCAGATGTAGATGGTATCTACAACTGCGACCCCAACCGACACCAAGAAGCTCAACTTCTCCCAGTGGTGAAATCCATGGAAGATCTTGAATTTCTGGAAGGAGCCCGTACAGTAGACGTAACCGGAGGAATGGCTGGAAAACTAGGCGAACTCCTGGAACTGGCCAGGAAAGGCACACCATCAGAAATTATCAACGCTGGTAAAAAAGGAGTACTACTAGGGGCATTAAAGGGTGAAAAGGTGAAAGGCACCCTGATCACTAAATAAAGGTCATAATCCAAATGTAATTTTAACAATCTAAATCTCATCCATTCAATTAAAAAAAGCACTAAAATAACAAATTATTTCAGCACACAATTAAATCAACATTTAAAAAAAATTCAATGGAACAGAATTTTCATATAGAGCATAGGATTCTTCATATAAAGCATAGGATTCTATGTCCAATTCACGATAATATTTAAAAAAAAATAGTGGAAATAAGTTAAAACCCGACTAAAAGGA
>DUPR01000068.1 GCA_012838205.1 Methanobacterium sp. | reverse complement strand
TGAAACTGAAACTAGTTCAGCCACTAAGGGAGAAAATTTAACTGATACAGTTCGAACTGTTGGAAAATATGCTGATGCCTTAGTCATACGCCATAATATGGAAGGAACAGCCCGTTATGTTGCGGAAGTGGTGGATGTCCCAGTCATAAATGCTGGTGATGGGGCAGGTCAACACCCCACTCAGACTCTTTTAGATTTATACACAATGCAACGTCTACTAGGTGATATTGATGAACTTCACGTAGCTTTAATAGGTGATTTAAAGTATGGGAGGACTGTTCACTCTCTTTCATACGCTTTAGCCATGTTTGGGGTTAAGATGAGTTTTGTGTCACCTTCAGAACTGAAAATGCCACGTGAAACACTCCATGACCTAGCAGCTGCTGGGGTAAGTGTACAAGAAACTGAAGATATACGAGATGTTTTAGCTTATGCTGATGTTTTATATGTGACTAGAATACAAAAAGAACGCTTTCCTGACCCTCAAGAATATTTGAAAATTAAAGGCGCTTATACCATTGATTCTAAGCTACTGCAAGGAAGTGAAGCGATAGTGATGCATCCCCTGCCAAGGGTAGATGAAATATCCCATGACGTGGACAACACCCCTTATGGAAAATACTTTCAACAAGCTTTTTATGGGGTGCCAGTGCGGATGGCCTTGTTAAAATCAATAATTAAATAGAATCGATTTTATTTTGTAATTCAATTTCCTGTTGGGAGAAATTGTATTAAATGGTTTTAAATGGAATAAATTGATGGTTATTCTTGATTGTTATTCATCCACTCCATATAGCATCTTCCAATAATTCCATTTCGCATTGTAATGTGATCAGATTTGTTCTTCCCTTTCCTCTTCCCCTTGAGACTGTTTTGGTAGAGATCAAACCCAACATTTCAAGCTCGTTAATGAAATCGAATATTCTCCTGTATGAAACTGAATCACCTTTGGTTATGTCTTTGTAGATATCATATAATCTGCCAGATGTGATTTCTTCTTTTCTTTTGGTTAAGAAAATTAAGGATTCTAGTACTTTCTGTTGCTGGCTGGGAAGAGTCATTACAATGTCAGTCACTTTATTATGTTCAATATGATCCTTAGCCTCTCTCACATAGTCCTCATAAACCATGTCTGTGCCCTTTTCATCCGCTAATTCGCCAGAAGTGCGTAATAAATCTAGAGCATAACGAGCATCACCTTCTTCCTTTGCTGCAAGGGCAGCGCAGAGAGGTATTACTTCATCGTGGAGGACTCCGTTATTGAAAGATAATTCTGAACGTTCGTTTAGTATATCTACCAATTGCTGGGCATTGTATGGGGGGAAAACAATCTCACGATCACGGAGACTGCTGCGAACTCGTGGTTTAATGAACTGTTTAAAATCTACAAAGTTACTAATAGAAGCAATGGAAACGTTGTCAGTTCTGGTGAGAGTGTATAGCAGACCGTCACCATCGTTTTTCAATAATATATCTATTTCATCCAAAATAATCATCAAAATTAAATCATTACCAAAAACATTTTTCTTAAAAAGATTGCGAAATGAATTGATTACTTCAGCCTTAGTCCAACCACGGTAAGGAACATCTTGACCCATCTGTTGACATAAACGTGCGATAACTTGATATTCAGTGGTGAAATCAGTGCAGCGAATGTATTCCACTCGAACATTCACATTTTTTTCTTTGGAAACCTGATCCAACTGTTTCTTAGCAAATTTGGCAACGGCTGTTTTACCAGTTCCAGTTTTACCATAAATGGTAACATCAGGAGGTGTTACATTAGTTAACGCCTCAACCCAATATTTAGCAACAGATTTAATCTGATCCTCCCTGTGAGGGAGATTATCAGGTAAAAATCTATGATCAAGAAACTTTTTAAACTTAAACACGGATTTTTTTTCACCCAATTCCTCAAAAATATTCATAATCACCACTTTCCTCTTAATAATGTTAAAGATGTTAACAGTGTAAAATGTCGGCTAAATTATTGTATTTTTAATATTTTCACCACGTCAAAAAAATGCCCCATTAAAATTACATTATTTGAGTTCCCTATATTTGAAAAAAAGTGCTTCAAATAGTTTAACAGGGGTCGGTTTCAAGTGTATCAAGATCTTTTTGACTAAATTTAGGTGTATTTCAAGTGTAAGTAACTGATCCTATATTAATCATTACGGTGGGAGGTTGATTTCAAGTGTAATAATTATGAAATTTCAAAGAAAATTAGATAGAAAGAGATGCATTTCAAGTGTAAGAAAATGCGTATTAAGTTTTTATTAAATATTGAAAAATATAGTAAGAGAGATCAATTTCAACTGTAAAAAATAAACAATATGTCTTGAATTATAATATTGAGTAGTATAACTAATATTCACATTGAAGTACTATAATAATGATTTTATTAGTTTTACTGTCAGGTTTACCCATATCATTTA
Source organism: Methanobacterium sp. (assembly GCA_012838205.1). NCBI lineage: Archaea > Methanobacteriati > Methanobacteriota > Methanobacteria > Methanobacteriales > Methanobacteriaceae > Methanobacterium > Methanobacterium sp. Next base: position 3,730 of record DUPR01000068.1, on the reverse strand, counting down.
AATGAATCCATAAAGAAGCGAATATTTAATAATACTACGTTAAATTAGTACATGATTTTAAGTTTCAAATGTTGTTTTTTGAATGAATAGAATAAATTTTCACAATTAATATTGGTGTATTTAACTTTTTTTTAAAAAAATTAAGAATTTAATAAACAAAATTTCAAATTCTGTTGCTTTTATTCACTATTCTTAAAATAAATGTAATTTGTTTTTATATTTTGTAAATTTAGTTAGTTCTTAATAAAATATTCAATTAAAAATACACTTGAAATTGATCTCTCATTATCTTAATTTATGTACTAAATTGTTTCGAATATTTTTTATTGAATATTAAAGTTTTAAATACACTTGAAATACACCTTCTTTAAATACTCACATATGGTTTTAATTTTTTTACACTTGAAATACCACTCTTTTTTTGAACTTTTTGAACATAACCTAATTAAGTAATTTTTACAGTTGAAATCTACCTCTCTTTCCTAAATTCTTTTTATGAAACATTTTTTTTTCAATTGTCATTTTAATTTCCTTTTAGTTAGGATTCTGTTTTTTATAATATTTTCATTACACTTGAAATTGGGGTCTTACTCCATTTGACTAAAACTTTAGAAACATCAAAATATATGGCACCAAAGTTATTTATTAGCTACAGACCAGATGTATTCATTACATATCTATCAGCATTCGCTGTAAATAGTTATTAATTCACCTATATTTCTCCTATACTTTAAATATTCGAAGTCATCTACTTATTTTTAAAAAAAAATTAACAAGAACAACAAACATCTTCAATAAAAAAGGATAAGAATAATTACTTGAGGTTTATCATGGAAATAGAAATTTTAATCATTATTTTGGCATCAGTGGGCATTGATTTATTATTTGGGGAATTCCCTTCTCCAATTCATCCAGTTGTATGGATGGGAAAGCTAATTGAAAAACTGAAACAGTTGTTTTTCCGCAATTCAAAAAAAACTGACACTTTATCAGGGATTATAATTACTATTTCATTGATAATTATATTTATCTCATTATTTTCAATCGTTATGCTAATATTATCATTTAATCAAATATTATTTTTAGTTACAGCAGCTTTGTTATTATCTACTACATTTTCAGTTAAAATATTATTGAGATCTGCAAGTGAAGTGGCCTTAGATCTTGATGAAGATGTTAACAAAGGAAGAAAATCTTTATCTTTTTTGGTAAGCAGAAATACATCGGATTTATCGTCACAGGAGATAGTTTCCGCCACTATTGAAACCTTAACAGAAAATATCGTTGACTCAGTTATATCTCCCATTTTTTATAGCATTCTTGTTCCTTTTCTCCTACTCCTTGCACTTCCAGCCCTTTTTCCATTTTTTATTAAAATAGGATTAACATCAACCTACCAAATTTTAGTTTTATCTGCAGTAGCTGCAAGTGTTTCTTTCCGTGTTGTCAACACTTTAGATGCGATGGTCGGCTATAAGGACTTTGCAAACATAAATATTGGATGGTTTCCAGCTAAACTAGATGATGTTCTTAATTTCATTCCTGCTAGAATTACAAGTATTTTAATAGTACTCGCTGCTTTCTTAGCTTCACTAGACTATAAACAGTCCTGGAATATTATGATCAAAGACGCTAAAATTCCGCCCAGTCCTAACTCCGGATATCCAATGGCTGCAGCTGCTGGAGCTTTGAATGTTCAACTGACTAAACCAGGAATATACAAAATAGGCGAATCCAAAAAACTTCTCACAATAAATGAGATTAAACTAGCCATCAAACTAAGTATTGTGACTATTATATTGTTTTTGGTTGGAGTTGTACTGTTTTTCATCCTAATTTCCTATTAGTAAATAGCAATCATAAAAACAGACATCCCTCTCCATGATAAATTTTTTTAATAATTTAATTCATTTTACTTTAATAATTACTACTTTTAATAATTACAGATTACATTAAATGTGATCATACTAAATGTGATTTTATGAAATATGCAATTATCAGTGTTACAGAAAAAGGGCATAATTTGGCTAAAACTATATTAAGTTATCTCGAAGACGATCCATCTGTCATAAAAGCGGATATTTTCAATAAAAATGTAAAATCAACATTAAATGAACATTTTCATGATTATGACTGTTGGGTTGGGGTTATGGCTTCAGGTATAATGGTTCGAAATCTCTGTGATCTAATAAAAACGAAATTCACGGATCCCGCTGTTTTAATAGTTGGTGAAAATGGTAAACATGTAATTAGCTTATTATCTGGTCATGTTGGTGGGGCAAATCATTTCACTGTTAAGTTAGCGGGTATGATAGGCGCTGTTCCAGTCATTACCACAGCAACAGATTTAGCAGGGAAAATGGGCGTTGATACCTTAGCATACCAGTACTGGTTAGATATCACTCATAGACAGTTCATTAAAACCATGAATCAACATATTGCTTCAGGTGGTAAGGTAGATCTAGATTTACCGCCAAATTTTCATTTTCTAAAAAATCATCCAATAGTCAACAAGTCTTACAATATTAATCAATGGGACAAGTCATTTATCCAAGCTAAATTATCTGACGAAAAGGTTTGTCTTACACCTAAAAGGATGGTTGCTGGAGTTGGTAGTAAAAAGGGAGTCACAGAAGAACAAGTTTTCTTTGCTTTACGTTCTGCTCTTCAACACTTACATATACCATTAGACAGATTGGATGCTATGGCCACAGCTGAAATTAAAGAAGATGAAGAAGGAATTAAATTAGCTGCAATTAAATCCCAACTACCTTTGAAAATAATTTCCCTTGACAAAATACGTCATTTTCATCATCCAGACTGCACACCTTCCCCACTTGTAAAACGTGAATTTGGAATTGAAGGAGTATCTGAACCAGCAGCATTACTCGAAGCAGGGGAAAATTCCCGCTTGATCCTAAAAAAAACTGCGTACAATGGGGTGACTGTTGCAGTTGCAGTTGCAGTTTGAGTGTAGCTTTTACCAATCTAATAAACTACACATAAATCTTAATCTTCGAAATATTTTTATCATGCCTTATTTTTTTAAATAAGGAGTGTTAAATCATTTTTTTGGAATTCATTACCAAAACATTTTTAAAGGCCAAGATATAAACAAACTTGGATAAGGCTTGTTATGAATTATCAATTTAAGCAACTTTTATCATGAACACAATTAAATCAATGGAGGCATTATTATGAGTGCGGAATCATTTGAACGCTGTAATCAGATTTTAAAACATATCATGGGTGATACTAGCGTCCCTAGAAATATTAGAAGAGCTGCTGAGGAATCTAAAAATTTATTGTCTCAAGATGATGACGAACCAACCATTAGAGCCAGTACAGTAATTTCTATTTTGGATGAAATAAGTAACGATCCTAACATACCAATTCATGCTAGAACACTTATTTGGAATGTTTTAAGTGAATTAGAATCAGTACGCGAGTAAAAATTTTTGTCAAAGATTATTTTCAATTTTTAATATTTTTTTTCTAAAAATTTTCGTGTTTTTTTTTTAAATGATTTAAAAATAATATAATTATCTATTTATGTTTTAATTCTCAAAACAGCTAATTGCTGATATCCACAAGTTTCAGTGTTGTAAATCTTTTATGTTTCCTAAAACACGAGATATGAATTGTGTTTTTGCTGTTTCTTCAACAAATTCTGCTAAGAGTGTAGCTTCTAATAAATTTTCTCCAGTTGCTACAAGACCATGATTTTTTA
>DUPR01000067.1 GCA_012838205.1 Methanobacterium sp. | reverse complement strand
AGGTTTTTATTCATTAAACTTACTGCATCTTAAAAAATATATTTCAACTAATTTCTTTAGAATAGCAGCGATTTTAATTATGGTGTCAACCACTTTTTTCCCAATATATTATCTTAACGGTGATTTTGGTGTGTATAAAAATTTTTATGATATTAGTTCAGATTTGAAATCTCATGGGATTAAGGGTAATTTAGCTTCAAATGACCAGTGGGAAACTATGGATTACTATAGTTATTACTTGGATAGTAAATACTTATGGTGTTACTAAAAACATGTCAGATGCTGAATTAAAAGAGAATTTAATCTCCAGTAAAATTGATTACTATTTTATTTGGGGAGATTCATCTTTCAATGATTTTTTAGGTGAAATTGTTTACCAAAATAGAGATTTTAGAGTTGTAAGGGTGAGTAAAAATTAATTTCATGTTTGATTAGTTGCAAGCACCACACTCATAACACCCAAAAGTTTCACACCATGGTGTTAAATCACCTTTTAATGCTTTTTTGTATTCATTTTTTAAAAATTCATCTTTTACCCCAACATCTATATCCTTCCAAGGGAGTTGACTTTTTAACTTCCAGTGGATATTTATTTTTTTCCATTCTCCAATGGGAACTTTCTCATTGGAAGTTTTTTCAATGATACTATCTAAATTGGAATTTCCCATTGATAATACGTATTGGATCAATGATTTGTTGGGGTTTTCCACCTTTAAGTGTCGGTTTTTCAAGTTTTTTTTAAGATATTTTGTTTTCACCTTCACATCTTCAAGGTCAAATTCAGCCCATTGAAAGGGAGTATGAGGTTTTGGTATGAATGGGTTAACACTTATCCTGAGTGAATCCTTGTGGGGTGCCATACTTTGAAGATCCTTTATCAGATTTACCATATCTTCCAGATCATCGTGTGTTTCCGTGGGCAGTCCTACCAGGAAATACAGTTTAACATTGAGGTTCATTTTAAATGCAGTTTCCATTTTAGTCACGATGTCATTATCATCGATTGGTTTGTTGACCACTTTTCGCAGTTTCCAAGTGGATTCTGGGGCGATGGTAATTGTCCTAAGACCACTTTCTTTCAGACTTTCCAAAAGGTTCTTGGAAATTGATTCAATACGCAGGGAAGGGGTGGTAACTTGGAAATCATTCTCCAGAAGTTCATGACATAATTCTTCCATATGGGAGTGATCAGACACAGCTGCACCTATAAGGGCGATTTTATTCAGACCAGTTAATTCTCTCCCAACTTCTGCAGTCTTAATTAGAGTTTTAATATCAACTTCCCTACGTGGGCGATAAAGACAGCCAGCCATGCAGAAACGGCATCCCCTGGCACATCCTCTTGAAACTTCCAGAAGAAAAGACCTTCCAAAGGCAGGAATCAGTTCTCGGCGATCAGTTTCCGGGAAAACTTGCCGAACTGGCCTCCAAGCATCATCCATATCTTCTACTTTAACCAGCCTAATTTTTTCTTGCATTTTATCTGGAGTAAAAACACCGTCCAAACCGATAAAAGCTTCTATTTCCTGGCGGGGATTATCCACTTGGCGTAATACATTAAGAAAGTCAGGTAGAATTGCTTCAGCTTCTCCAACAATAAATAAGTCAATAAAAGAAGTCATAGGCATGGGATTAGAACTTGCACAGGGACCACCAGCTATTATCAGAGGATCATCAGGGGTTCGATCTTCTTTTCTCACATTTAAACCACCCTTACGGAGCATTTCCAGAACATGAGGATAATCTTGCTCATACTGGAGTGAAAAGCCCACCACATCAAAATCTTTAAGATGAGAAATTGTTTCTAAACTCTTTCCAAAGGGATAAACAACCCTCTCACAGTAAACATCCTCATGATGGTTTAAAAAATCGTAAATAATGTGAAAACCTAATGATGACATGGCGCTTCGGTAAAAATTAGGATAACATGAAGCAAAACGCACATCCACTTTAAGGGGATCTTTAACCATGACATTGTGTTCTAGGAACATAATCTTATTATCTCTCGCACCAATATAATCAAGATACCTATAACATTTAATTAACCCACACAAACAACGTATATCTAATCAGCAAACCAGTAAGAATAATGCTTATTGTCATCAAATAATTTTCTAAGGGAAAAGAATATGTCTACCAAAAAATATGGCAAAGTGGCAGTGGGAGGGACTTTTGACAAGTTCCATGAGGGGCACCGTTTATTAATAGAAAAAGCATTCCAAATAGGGGAAAATGTATTAATAGGAGTGACTTCCGATGAATTTGGTGGATTGAAAGGTGAAATTGAGCCATGTGACGTGCGGATGTCCAATTTAAATTTACTCCTAAAAGATAGATCAAACTACTACTTGGCCCGTTTGGAGGAACACTACGGCCCAACAGTGGATGACCCAACTATAGATGCCATTGTGGTGAGCCCGGAAACAGAACCCACAGCCCAGAAAATTAATCAAATACGTCAAAAAAAGGGAATGAATTCTCTTGAGATTATAACAATAGGCATGGTCCTAGCCCAGGATGGTAAACCCATATCCTCCTCTAGAATACGCCGAGGAGAAATAGACTCCAATGGAAAAATCATCAAAGAACCAAAAAAGTAATAATAACTTTTTTAATCAACATGAGGATTTTCTATGAAAGTTGTTGTTGGATCCAAAAACCCAGTGAAAATGAAGGCAACTGGAAACGTGTTAAAACAAATATACTCTGAAGTAGAAGTCCAGGCAAAAAATGCTGACTCAGAAGTTCCGAATCAGCCAATAGGTCTGGAAACAACAATTAATGGCGCCATCAACCGGGCTAAAAATGTATACACTCAAGAATTCGATCTTTCAGTGGGCATTGAGTCTGGTTTACTGGAAACACCCCACAGCATAACAGGATACCTAGACCTACAATGGTGTGCCATCTATGATGGTGATAAAACCACCCTGGGTGTCAGTGCCGGGTTTGAATACCCGCCCTTGGTGATAAAAAACGTCATGAAGGGTATGGAAGTGGGTGACGTTATGGATCGGGTAACTGGAATTGACCGGTTGGGGGAAAAGAAGGGAGCAGTGAGTCATCTTAGCAAAGGATTGCTAGATCGGACAAGTAACACCGAACAATGTGTTTTAATGGCCATGATACCACGAATGAATCAAAAATTATATTTTAAAAAATGATTTAACAAAATTAACAACACAATGATATAAATGATCACAGTGTAGTAATAATAGCATATCTTTAATGGAGACTTTTTCATGATCAAATTGGAAAATAAGCACATTCCATGGGTTTTTCTAATCATTTTACTTTTAATTGTGGGTTTGGTTACTTACTGGCGGATCATCATGCACCTGTACTTGTGGCCTCCATATGATACCTATGATTTACTTGCCAATGCCGCATTATTTGCAGGTAAGGGAATAGGATATTCAGATCTATTAAGACCCCCTTTACTTCCCTTTTTAACTTCCATATATTTTATGTTCAATGGGCTGAGTATTGCGCCCATCTTGATTGTTGACGGATTGTTATGCATATTTGGTTATGTAGGATTTTATTTATTTTTAAAAGAACGTTTTTCACCTTCAATTAGTTTTATAGGCAGTCTTTTATATGTAACATCTCCTCTTATCCTGATATACGCCGGTGCTGGTTATAATGATATTCCTAGCGTATCTCTTGGAATATGGGCTCTATATTTAACCTATTTGGGTGTTCAAAAGAATCCAAAATTCTTTTACTTGACATTTCCCATGGCTATGCTGGCTTTTTTAACCAAATACAATATGGCATTGCTAATATTTCCAATGTTATTTTTTATCTTGATCAGTTGGAAGGAGATCAAACAACCAAAAAATTTGGTGGGGGGTATTATTTTAGGATGTTTTGTCTTATTTCCAGTATTGATTTTTTTCAACATGAAATTAGGCAATCCCCTCTATCCTTTCATGAGCTTTTTCGGAACATCAGGCGGATCAAGCGCTTCATCACTCCATTTTGCTTATAATCCTGATTTATTATATTATCTTAAGCACATTCCCGTATACTTGGGGGCTACTGCTTTATTAATCGTGTTTTCTACTTTATTTGCTTTACTAGTTTACATTTACAAAAAAATGGACAAAATTAGGCATTTTAAATGGGAACAAATTAAAAAAGATGGATGTAAAACTAACTTGATATTGATTTTAGCATTGTTTATCATTTTTACATGCACTTTTGGAAAGCTACATTATCTTTGGAGTGAAATTATCCTTCTTGCTATTTTGTATCTAATTAATAATGTTTCTTCTAAATTAGGATGGGATTGGAAGATGGATATACTCTTTCTGTCTTGGTTTGCAACATTTTTAATATTTCACAGTGTCTACGTGACCAAGGATCACAGGTACTTCATTTTCATGATTGCACCAGCCACTTATTTCCTGGTTCGTGGATTTAAATTTACAGTTGAGATGTTACGATTCCATTACAAAAATCAAAATCTGACATTACACGCTTTTTCATCAATTTTAATAGTTTTGATGATTGTTTTTACATTTGCTCAATTCGATTCTATTGAAAAGGCAAACATGGGTAACAAAGTATTTAATGAAGATGCACGCGATGCATCTAACTGGTTAAAGAATTATGACCCCGATTATAAATCTAAATTGATTTATGCTGATTTTTGGGCAATGTTCATATGGCACTTGCAGATGAATATAGGGGCAATGCCATCATTCCGAGGTAATCAGACGATATTTTTAGGCGCAAAATATGACAATTTCACAGAAGAGGATAAAAAAGCATATGATAGGGAATTAAATAGAACAAATCCTGATTATTATTTCTTCACATGGGGGGAAATTAATTTCACTAATTATAAAGCCATCAAGAAATTTGGAGATATAACTATTTATAAACGTGTTTGATTAGTATTATAAATGATTTTTTTTAAATGGTGATAATATCAAAATTGGAGTAATAACCTCTGCATATCCTGATTACGAGGACGATCCTCATGGAATATTCGTTCACAGGTTAATGAGAGAAATTGTCAAAACAGGACACCAAGTTTATGTCCTAGCGCCATACACCGGTGGAAAAACAGAGTACATCCTTCAGGGTGTTCATGTTGAAAAGTTTCACTACTTTTATCCCAAAAGATTTGAAAAACTCGCAGGAAGGGCAGGAATGATTGATAATGTAAATGAGGGATTCTTGGTGAAACTGCAAGTTTTAACATTCCTATTTTTCAACGTGATTTTTTCGCTCAGAAAACTTAAAAGTATGGATATTGTACATGTGCAATGGCCGATACCTAATGGTCTTGGTGGGATTTTCTTGAAAAAGATTTACAGGATCCCTTACATTAATACAATTCATGGTGAGGAAGTTCATCTTTCTAAACGGTTCCATCTGCTCTTTGCCCTCCGTTGGTTGGTGAATAATTCCTCAAAAACCATAACCAACAGCACTGCCACCAGGAAATTCTGCCTGAAAGCGGGTCTGGATGGGGATAAAATTGATGTTATACCTTTTGGAGTGGACACTAACTTTTTCCGACCCTTGGAAGTAAACAAGGATGAGAATATTTTTCAAATATTATCAGTGGGTTATTTGATAGAAAGAAAGGGATTTGAATATCTTATTAGGGCAATGCCCCATGTTTTAGAGGAACATGCAAATGCTCGGTTGAAAATAGTTGGGTCCGGGCCAATGGAATCTGAATTAAAGGAACTTATCTATGAACTGGAACTGGGGGATGAAGTGGAAATTGTGAAGAATGTTTCTGATGATGAATTATTGATTGCTTACAATTCTAGTGATCTATTTGTGTTGCCTTCAATTGTGGATTCACAGGGGAACACTGAAGGATTGGGTGTTGTTTTACTGGAAGCTATGGCTTGTAGATTGCCGGTGATTGGTTCTGATGTTGGTGGTATCCCAGACATAATTCAGGATGGGAATACAGGAATACTTGTACCTGAAAAGGATATTGATGAACTATTTAGATCAATAACCTATTCAATTAAAAATGAAAATTTTTTAAATGAAATTGCGATGAGAGGATATAATAATGTCAAAATAAAATTTTGTTGGGAAACCATTGCTGAGAGTTATATTAATCATTTAAAGGATATTCAATGAAAACATACTAAATCAGGGATATAAATGGGGCATTACAAATTTTTTAATCAGAATGAATTCAGTGTTCATCAGAAAATTATTAAATCGGTGGGCAAGCATAAAAAAGTTCTAGATGTTGGTTGTTCAGTTGGAACTATATCAGAAAGCATGAAAAGAAATAAATGCCTAGTCACGGGAATAGAAATGGATGAAAAGTCTGCTGAAAAAGCAAAATCACATTGTGCAGATGTTTATGTTGGTGATGTTGAGTCAATAGAACTTAACGATAATTATAATAATTATTTTGATTTTTTAATTTTTGCTGATGTTTTGGAACATTTGAGGGATCCTGAAAAAGTTTTAAGACGATTTAAGAAATATCTTAAAGATGATGGTTATATTATCATATCATTACCTAATGTTGCTAATTGGAGAATGAGAATACATTTGCTAATGGGAAATTTTGAATATAATGACTATGGATTATTAGATAAAGGACATTTAAGATTTTTTAATTTTAAAAATGCGATAAATTTAATTCAGGATGCGGGATTTGAAATAGTTCATTTTGACTTGACTGTAGGAGATTTAGATAAGTTTGCCAGTTTTTTCTATCGAGTTGGTAAAATGTGGCCCAATCTTTTTGCATTTCAGTTTTTGATTACAGCTAAAAAAAAGCAATAATTATGGAGTTAATAATGAAAAAAATATTATATTTGATGCATTGGAGTGGAATTGGAATAAACAAAGACCTCAATTCATTGCAGAAGGTTTAAATGACTATTTTGATATTAAAGTTATTTATATGGCAAGTAAACAATTTTTATTTAAAAATGTTAGTATATCAATACCTAATGGAAATAAAATAGGTATTTCTCCAGTATTTAGGTTGCCATTTTACGAAAATAAATGGATTTATCATTTAAACAAATTTTACTAGAAAATGTATATCAAATATATTATAGAGATTTTCTATTTACTTCTTTTTGTTGATTGGGTTTGAAGTGTTTTGTTGTGTTTTATTCTTTTTAGCTATGATTTTTTGTTTTTTCCTTTTTTTTACCTCTATTTTCTAGGTTTTTTGGGGAAGCGTTCGCTAGGTGGTGTTTTTTATTTTAAGAGTTCTTAGTTGGAGTAGGTTGTATGAGAAGCAGGTGAATATGTTTTTGGTGTGGTTTCGAATGGTGTTGGTTAGGAGTGTGTGGGCTGGAGTGGAATATTTTTTTGATTACGGCGTAAGGACGTTCTCCGGGTGCTCTTTTACGTGTTGTTCTTTTGTTTCGCATTTTATCTCTTATTGGAGGGGGTGACCTCTTGTGGCGCGGTTCATAGTGGCGTTGTATCCTTTGCAAGATGCTCCGAAGTATCCGCGATCTCGATAGACGACCTCTCCCTGTTGGGAGAGGTCTATTTGACTATCATGAACTGATGCTGAAGTGGTTTCGAGTTCTCTTATTAAACCATGAATGATGTCAGATTTGGTGTGTAATTTGTAGCCAAAATGTGATTTTCCACCTTTTTTTGGTCCAGGTTCCGTCTTTGTTGCGACGGGTTTTAGCACTTGGCCCCCGTGGTTTGTCTGCTTTTTCATGACCAGGATCGGCCGTTATGAATGTTGCATCTTGAATCACGCCTTCGTTTACTTTGAAACCTTTAATGTCCATTTGTTTTTGCAATTCTCCCCATATTTCTTTATTTTTCCCTGTTTGAGTTAGGCGTTCTCTGAAAGCCCAGACCGTTGCACGGTCTGGTATGATTTCTGGGAAGTTCGGAAACTTTCTGAAAGATATACGGTCTGTTGCTTGTGTTTCTAGTTCTGGATCCGATAATCCATACCAAGATTGCAAAACCAACATCTTAATCATGACAACTTCATCATTATTAGGCCTACCACCACGTTCAGTTCGATTATCATACATTTCCCTGATGATCGGTCGAAAAACCTCCCAATCAATAAGAGGTTCAACTTCTGCAAGTTTATCACCCAACTGTTTAACCCTTTCATATTCTTTGTTCATCAGATAATCATCAAACGACTTCATAATACTCCTATAAATTTAATAAGATACAAATTTATCGTAATCATGATATTAGCACACCAAACAGAGAATAACATAAACCATCAAATAAAACCAAAAAAATCAAAAAGGTTTATAGAAATTCTCTATAAAATGTACAAATAGTTAAAAACTAATGATGAGAGAATAGTTAAATACTAAACTAAAATTGAGTTTTTTCTTTACTTGCTATTTAAATTAAGAATACCCCAAATTAAAGACAATTCATCCGTAGTAAAAACTTTAAATGCTATTACTAAAATTAAATAAAAAATTGAATTTATTAGAATAAAAATCAATAAATCTATTATATTTATAGGTTTCCAGATTTGATAGATTATAATCATTGGAATAGATGCTAAAAAAACTTTAATAAAATTATAATAATTTAGATCCAATTTAATGTATTTGAATGAAAAATGAGTTATAACAATTAAAGGGATAGTATAAGCTATTAACGTGGCCAAAGCCGCACCCACTACTCCATAAATTGGTATAAGAACTAAGTTGAGTATGATGTTCAGTGAACTTGCAACAACCCAGGTTATACCAATAATTTTTGTTTCGGTTTTTAATATTATAATATTTACAATTATATTAGTTAATCCCAATAATAAAAAGCCTGTAGCAACAATTGGAGTTATCATGTAACTGTTCATTGCTATTTCTGTTGTTGATAGAATTGTTAGCAGAGGTTTTGACAAAACTGCCAAACCAATTGTTGCAGGAATTGCAACAACCAAGTAATATTTTATCGAATATTGAAGCAGATCTTTTACTTCATTTTCTTTTTTTTCGTTATAGCTCTTTGATAGGGAAGCAGTTAAAATAGAAGTTATAGGAGACGCAAACATTGCAATAATAGCTCCTAAAGTATAACCAGGAGAGTAGTAACCAACAAATGCAACACCGAGTAATATTCCTATCAGATATCGATCACTTGAATCAACAACCCAATAAGATAAAGAACCTGGAATAGTTGGTATACTCAAATGTAAGTATTTTTTTAACTCCTGAAAATGAGGGCAGATGAATCCTAATTCTATATAAATAATTGAAAAACAAGTAAAGAAAAACAAGATTTCATTACATAAAAAACCGATCGCTGCACCTATAACTCCTTTACCAAAGAAAATAAAACCTGAAATTAATAAAATTTGTGTAAATGTTTTAAAACAGAGTAAAAAGGAATATCGTTTAATTTGTTGCGATGTAATAAAGAAGTATTGAAAAAGTATATTTAATGACGAAAAAATCAATATTAAGGCCAGTATCTTAACAATTAATGTATTATTGGCGAAGATTATTTGAGATATTTGTTTCGAAAAAATAAACAAGATCAATGAAACTAATAAGCTATTTAAGAAGATAAAAAAAGCAATTGAATAAAAACCTTCTTGCATCCTTTTTTTATCATGTTCTCCTGATAAAAATCGTACCATGGAATAAGAAGGTAAACCCATCACAATAAATATGGGTATTAAACCAATCGTTACATTCATTTGAACCCACAAACCATAGTCTGCTAATGGTAAATTTCGGGTCAAAATTGGTAAAAGGATAATTCCACTAAATCCTATAATTATATTTGCCAAAAAAACCAAAATACTTTGCTGGGCAAAAACTTTATATTTCATATCTAATTTCCTTTTTCAAGAAGCAGGTTCACTTGGTCTACACCCTCAGTGTTGTCACAAAAGTCAATTACTTCATTTTTATTCACAATTTTTAAAGATTTGGTTTTTTCATCCAACAACTGTAGATTAAAACCATAACCTTGCAATTTATTTAATAATTCTAGAGGATCCGTGTGCGTATTCCTCAAACCTTTAGGCCAAAATTCCATCAAAATCTTTATATTCTTATTTAATAATAAATTGTGGGCTCCTTCAACGATAAGACCTTCAGCACCTTGAGTATCAATTTTAATAAGAAAATCCTCCTCGATGATTTCTTCTAAATTATTAAAAAATGAATCTAATCTAATTGTTTCGACTTCTGTAGATTCAGTTTTATCAATCACATTATTTTTTGCCAGTGAATGATTACCTAAATTTGTTCCGTCAATAAAAATTTTAATTTTCCCATTTCTATTAGAGATTGCTTTTTGGAAAGCTTTAACATTATTAATGTTGTTGATTTTAATATTCTTGGTTAACAATTTGTAATTTGCTTTTACTGGTTCAAAAGAATATATTTGACCGTCTTTTATTTTACTAGCTGCTATTAAGGTATAGTAACCTATATTAGCCCCAATATCAATGAAAATAGTGTTTGATTGTAGTAGATTTTTAAACGTTTCAGTTTCATATTCTTCATAAATACCCGATTTAAGCAAAGGATAAGCTATTCCTATGTCATTACTATTTACGTACATCTTTTTGTTCATAACTTTTATCAATACTAACTCATTGGGATTTGTTATATAGTAACAAATATCACGTATTGTAATCAACACAGGTATTTTTTCCAAAAATCTTGAGGAAAACCTTGAAACTTTACATAATGCAAGAAAAACCATTTTTTTCATAAAAATACTCCAACGTATCTAGTTTAGTATTTGATAAATATACAATTTTTGGCTTTGTAGAAACCCTTTTTTTAGTTGATTTGTGTTGATCTGTAGATGTTGTATATTGTGTTTTTGAGTTTGGTTTCTTTGTTTGATAGTTGTGTGCTTCTACTATAGTTTGTACCGTTAAATTTTCTCTTTATTGCTGAAAATATGCTTT
>DUPR01000066.1 GCA_012838205.1 Methanobacterium sp. | reverse complement strand
TAATTATAAATAATGGAAAATTATAACTAATATCAGAATATGTAATAGTTTAATATTAGGGTGATTTACATGCTCACATCGGTTCAGAAAGAAATACTACAAAGTTTAATTAACTTGTACCGCAACGCTGACGGTATGTCCATTAAGGGGGAAGAAATAGCGGAAATAATGAACCGCAACCCCGGAACTATCCGCAATCAAATGCAATCACTCCGCAGTTTGGGCCTTGTTAAAGGCGTTCCAGGGCCTAGGGGTGGGTATAAACCCACTATTGAAGCTTATCACACTTTAAACATTCAAGACACCGACAAAGAAACCTTAGTACCGGTTTATAAGAAAGGAGAACTTTTGAAAGACATTACTGTGGCTAAAATCGAGTTCACCAGTATACCTCACCCTGGAGAATGTGAAGCAGCAATTAAAGCAGTTGGAAACATTAAAACCTTGGACTTGGGTGATAAAATTCGTGTAGGGCCCACACCAGTAAACAAACTGGTAGTTGATGGGGTGATAGTGGGCCGAGATGACATGGACAACATCCTACTACTGGACACCACTGGAATCCGCAGCATACCCAAAAGAAGAGCCATGGAAGTTGCCACACCCGACTTAATAACCTTAGATGGTTTGGACACCATAAGAGACGCAGCAAGAGTATTGGCATCCAAAGAAATAGAAGGTGCACCAGTAATGGACGACGATGAAGTAATAGGGATGGTAACCCTATCAGACATCAGCAAAGCCCTTGCAGAAGCCAGAGAAGATATGAAAGTCGTGGATATAATGACCAAAAACATTATCACCGTTGATGAAAACGTGATGATAGCTGATGCCATAGAAGTGATGAACAAAAACCATATTGGCCGCTTAATAGTAGTTGACAAAACTGGAAAAGCACAAGGTATAGTCACCCGCACCGATCTTCTTGATAAAATAGCGGGACTCAAATAAAACTTCACCCAACTAATAATAAAATCACAATCACTATTTTGTTTTTATCTGCCCAGTTTTTTCTCCAAAATTATAATATCCTGAAATTAGTTTTATTCACCCAAAATTTTTACAAGCAAAATAATTTTAATAAATCAACAGATAGACCATACATAAACTATCTAAAATTATCTAGGAAGTGTGAATACTGAAAGTTGAACACATTAGAATAGGTCCTGAAATGACTATCATCCAACTCATAGAGGAAATGGGCAGAAGCGGAGTTTTAGGTGCTGGAAGACTTTACAAAGCCACAAAGCTCTTGAGTGAAGTTATAAATGACCCGGAAACCACAGTTTTCCTGAGCGTAGCAGGACCAATGGTTCCAGGAGGCCTTAAAAAGGTTATCCGTGATTTAATAGACAAAGGATATGTGGATGTTCTAATAACTAGCGGAGCAAACCTCACCCATGATCTAGTGGAGGCGTTTGGTGGTGCACACTACCGTGAACATGAAGAAAACGATGAAGAACTCTGCCAAATGGGCATGGGCCGAATAGCAGATATATACACGAAATCAGAAGATTTTGAAGTATTCGAAACTAAAATAAATCTTATAATGACCGAAATAGCTGAAAAAAACAAGCAATTGAACATTCGTGATTTTTTAACCCAGATCGGCCACCTCATCAATGATGACGAATCAATCATCCGCACTGCTGCCAAAAAAGGGGTTCCCATTTATGCTCCGGGATTAATTGACAGCATGTTGGGACTGCAACTCTGGATGTTCACCCAAGAAAACCAATTAACCTTAGATGCTGCTGGAGACATGCACGAACTTTCAGATATTGTCTATGGTTCTGGGAAAGTAGCAACAGTTATTCTAGGCGGAGGATTACCAAAACATTATGCTCTGGCCTCAAACATCCTGACTGGTGGAGTAGATGCTGCAATCCAAGTTACACTGGACCGTAGTGAAGCCGGTAGTTTGGGCGGTGCACCGTTAGAAGAAGCTAAATCATGGGCTAAAGCCAAATGTGGCTCTAGATTGGTCACGGTCATTGGCGATGCCACTATTATATTTCCCTTAATGGTATCTGGGGCTATGGAATTAATCCATAAACAAGATTAAATCTTTTTTTAGTAAACATTAATGTTATGGATTTGTTAGGGAGTTTAGGATTTTCATGTTTTTCGAGGCAGCTTTGTACGCGTTATCTGGATTTTTCATGAAGTTTTCAGATGATGCCATGGATCTAAAAAATAATCATATCCTTGGTGTGGCTAGCGGGATAATCTGTGTTGTGGGAATAGGTTATCTGGCAGTTAATTTTTCTGATGCTGCCACAATATTCTTGGCCATACTTTTAGGAACTGTATTATCAGTTAAAGTGGATAAATTGGGTCATATGACTACTTTAATTATATTTGTAGTCATATTGTTAATATGGGGGATACCCTCTATTGGAATCATAACTTTAACCTTATGTACCATGGCAGCATGGTTAGATGAGGTGGGAAATGATAGGAAAAGTTTTAAAAAAATAAAGATTTTAGAACCATTCTTTAAATATCGCTGTGCCCTGAAAATAATGGTTTTAATATTATGCCTTTTAGGAGGCCTTCAGTTAACCAATACAGTAACTGGTTTATACTTTTTCCAACCAATAACATTCATTTATTTCATTTTATTTGATTTATTCTATGAATTGGCGGGTTTAAAGTTCGATAGCATCTATGATGGACTCCAAGGAATTGGCAGGGTTTTCAGATAGGTAAATGCTGCGTCCTACAATAATTGCATCGGCAAATTGGAGAGTTTCTCGAGGATCCCCTCCCTGCACGCCCACACCTGGAGATATGATAAATGAATCTTTACCCACTACATCTCTGATCATTTTCAACCGGTCTAAACGGGTTGATGGGCCAACATAATGGGTTATACCTATTTCCATGCCCATGCTGGCTATGTTCATGGAAACTGGTTGCATGAAATTAGTTGCTCCAGGATGGGACATTTCAGTTAAAAGGAAAATGTCTTTATCAACTTTTTTGGCAGATTCAAGACAGCTTTCCACACTGTCCCATCCAACAAAGCCATGGACAATAATTGCATCTGCACCGGATTGGAAGGTTACATCAGCAATCTTTTTATTTGTTGCAGGTATATCAGCCACTTTAAAATCGCAGATCACTCTACAATTATATTCTTTTTTAATTTTTGAAACAGATTCTAACCCTTCTGCTAAAACTAGGGGATAACCGATCTTAACAGTATCAATGTAGTCAGATATTTTATCCATTAATTCCATGGCATCGTTGATGTTGGGAACATCCATGGCCAGGATAATATTGTTTTTAACATCCATACAGTTAGGTTATAATTTTTATCTTTAAATCATTTTTTATTGATTTTTCATATTTCGTTTTTTTTTGATTTTGTATATACATTAATTCAAATTTTTAGTTTGAAAAAAATAGGGAAAATAAGCTTATAATTTTAACATACCTTTATATGCACCTAAACCAATATTATGTCAGCCATTTCTAATGGCATTTTTGGAAGTGAATATAGATGTTTGGAAGTAATTACGGTAAAGATGAAAGAGGAAGTAACGCCCCAATTAGTGAAGGGGAAGAATACGATGTTAAAATTGAAGATTTAGGTAGAGATG
>DUPR01000065.1 GCA_012838205.1 Methanobacterium sp. | reverse complement strand
TTCCGCAACATAACGGGCTGTTCCTTCCATATTATGGCGTATGACTAAGGCATCAGCATATTTTCCAACAGTTCGAACTGTATCAGTTAAATTTTCTCCCTTAGTGGCTGAACTAGTTTCAGTTTCAGCAAAACCAATCGTATTCCCTCCCAGACGTTTCATAGCAGTTTCGAATGATAGGCGGGTTCGGGTTGAAGCTTCGTAGAATAACATTCCTAATATAGATCCATCCAAGATGTTGGATTTCTCTTCAGACTTAGCAATGGGTTCCATTTTTTCGGATAATTTAAGAATATATTCAATATCTTTTTTTTTGAAGTCCTTAATTGAAATTATATTTTTTAACTCGAAACCCATCTTTTCACCATATGTAATGTCTGTTTTACATCAATAAAAAAATTATTTTTTCTAATTTGTTTTTTTTTATTATTTTATCATAGTACAACTATCACTAGATTTTCCTACCAAATGTTAAATATCCAGTGTGTCCCATCATACGTGTTTTAGGTCTAATACCTTTGGGTTTTACTTCTAATTCTCTTAAAATACATTCTATACTTTTTATATCAGAAAAACCACGTTTTTTCAAAATTTTGGTGAGAAGTTTGACTTGGTCAACGTAGGGAGTGTAGGCAACAAGAAATCCTCCAAATTTAAGTGCGATCTTAGCATTTTCAATGACATCCCACGGTTTAGGAAGGTCTAAAAAGATCAAATCAACATTTTTTTCATTAATGCCTGAAACAACATCTGCACATTTAATTGTCACATTCTCTAACCCGAATTCTCTAATATTTTTCTCAGCCACTGCTGCGAAATCTTCCCTAATTTCATAGGAATAGACATGACCTTTTTCTCCCACAATATTACTCAGAAAGATAGTTGCTGCGCCAGCACCAGTTCCAGCTTCTACCACTTGATGCCCATTTCCAAGTCCTGTAAAAGATGCCATAACCCCCAAATCTTTGGGGAGAATTATTGAGCACCGACGATCCATTAATTCAATATAATCATTAATATTCGCATCTAAAACACGAAATTTATGTCCAATATGAGTTTCCAACATGTCTCCAGGACTACTTGACTGAATTTCCTCATTTTTAATGTAACCTTGGTCTGTGTGCAGATCTTCTGAACCAGCTAGAAATTTTTTTCCTCTTTCATTTATCAAAATCTTCATTGGCCATTCATCCTTGGTTATTCTGATCTAACCGAAATTCTTTATCTGGTTTATTTTTATCTGTTAAAAAAGATTCCTGAGTCTTTCTTAAGTATGGTGAATTGTAGATATATTCAGATTCAATCACTCTACGAATGTTTTTAGCAATTGTTTCACCAATTCCATCAACTTTTTTCAAATCATCTTCAGACGCATTAAAAACTCTATCAACAGTTTTAAATCTTTCTAAGATTTTTCTAGCTGTTACAGGACCTACATTGGGCAACGATTCCACAATAAATAGTTGTTGTTCTTGAAGTGTTAATGGTTTTTTATCAGCCCGTACTTGCACGTCTCGAGATCCTTTATCAAATTCTCGTATTGCCAGTCTATGGATCATAGCTGCTGTGTCCTCGGGACTGCGGGTGGGAATAATAGGTAGGTTGAAATCAACAGCCAAACTGGCCAAAGCCCCTCTAATAGCATTAGGATGCAGTCCACTACTGTACAGATCTTGACCTTCTAGAATCATTAATGGATTTGGAAAGTTTTCTATCAGTTCTTGGGATTGTTTATACAGTCTTTTATCAATTAATGAGCTTACAAAATCCTTGGTACTTTTTCTTTCCACCGCTACACGGGCACTGATTTGATAATCGCCAAATGGGAGGTTGACTGGCTCAAGTTTAACTCCTAAGTTACTCAATTCTCTAGTAACGCCAGATCTTGCTTCTCGATGATCAACCAAAATCACAAGCTCATTTTCCATAGTACTGCTATTTTTTTTCCTTTCAAGTACTCTAACATCTTCATCCTTAGCAATTAATGGTGTTTCAGATTTTTCATACCCTTTAGACAGTTGTCTTTTCATTTGCCTCTCACGATGCATGCTGGAATAATAAAATGATTCATCTCTAGTGTTTTTAGTAATTAAAACTATCATACGGCCTTTTGAGGTCCTACCTGTTCTGCCCCGTCTTTGAATCATCCGGATTTCAGAAGGAACAGGTTCATATAACACTACCAGATCCACACTAGGGATGTCAATACCTTCCTCTGCTACACTAGTTGAAACAAGTACTTGGTATGTTTTCATTCTGAATGCTTTGATGATTTCTTTCTGTTCTTTTTGGCTTAAACCCTTTTCAGTTTCTCTGTTAGCTTGTCCAAAAAATTTTACAGCTTTAATACCTTCTTTTTGGCACTTTTCATGAATTTGGTTAACAGTATCCCGGTACTGGCTGAACACAATAACTTGTTCTTCAGATTCAATGGCATTTTTAAGGATTTTTATTAGTTTTTCTAATTTTGGATGTTGTAACCCACTTTTTTGAGCCTTTTTGGTAAGATTTACGGCGGTGCTAAAACTTTTATCTTTGAATAGTCCTTGAGCAGCTTTTGTCTTTTTTTTCCGCATTCTTTGGAAATAATAGTGTAAATTACTAACTCCTTGTGTTTCCAACAGTTCCATTGAATGTAGCAGACTTAAAACAGCCGTTAACATAGATATTGCTAGTAAACAGTCCCTAGGTGGTTTTGTACTGCGAGATATATTGTTCTGAACTTTTCCCCGCGCGCGAAGAATGTTTTTTTTACTTACATTTTGTACAGAACTTATAACCCCCATTCTTTTAAGACCTTTAAGCCGATTTTTCAGAACGGTATCTAAATGACTTTTTATTGTAAGTTGTTCTTTTTTAAGATTCACTCTAACCCATTCAACTTCAATTGGGTTGAAATATGGTTTAACATCAGAATCGTCCTCATTTTTAACAACTACTTCATTGATAAAAAGATTCTGACAAACTTGATCTATTTTCTCTTCTTCACCGCCTGGAGATGCTGTTAACCCTAGTATTAGCTGATCTTCGGCTTCATTAGTATAACGATTGGCCAAAAACACGTATGCATAGGAACCAGTGCCCCGGTGACATTCATCAAATATTAGGAGTGAAACATTTTTCAGAGAGTAACGTCCTGCAATAATATCTGATTCAATAGTTTGGGGTGTTGCACAAATAATCTGGGATTCTTCCCACCTTTTAACACGTTCATCAACTTTAACCGCCCCAGTCAAACTACTTGTAGTGGATATAATAAAGTTTCTGAAGCTTTCTTCATGTTGTATCACTAGGGGTTTAGTAGGTGCTAAAAGCAGAATTTTACTATCTGGATGTTTTTTAAGTCTTTCCGCAGCGACTAAAGCGGCGACGATAGTCTTTCCCAGTGCAGTAGGGGCCACAATCATAGTGTTCCCCTTTTTTAACACATTTGCAGCCAGTAATTGCTGATATAGGCGTGCTTCTATTTTTTTTGACTGTATTAATGGATGTTGTATCCATCGCACCGATTTTTTTGAAGGAAGATTCTCTTTCGGATGTTTATTTTCAACCATTTTTAAATATCCTAAATATTGGTTTGTTAAAGTGACATATCTTGAACTAATACTATGTTTGCAATCTATAAAACTATTACAAAAATCAATCTAATTGGATGATAATAATCAAAACTATTATAAAACTATAAAAATATAAGGGGTCATGGTTCAAAAGGATGTTTTAGGGGATTATTTTGAAAAATATCTTCAATTTCACCATGTTTACCACTAACTCTTTTTTAGCAGTGTTTGAATGGTGATAAAATTATCTAAATCCGGAAGAATTGCCAACTTAAGTGTAATTTAAATCTAATAGAATTTGAGGGTTTTTTTGAATTAATCACGTCTGTAGAATTCATTTTTTCCACTTAATGTTATAGGACAATCATTTCCTTTTATACTAACCCTATTTTTAACCATTGTAATGTAAATAAATTATTTTCATCTTAGTCATTATGCATAAATTTCATCTTAGTCATTATGCATAAAAAATTTTACCAAAATAATATTATTCTAAGGTCCATATGGTGGAGAAGCAAGGAGCTGAGCCCCGCTCAACTAAGTCCTCCTGCTGGTAATGCTACTGCGTGTTGTTTTCATATTGCCTCTTTTGGTGCTGTTGGGGGTGTTGTGTTTACTGTTTTTTCTCGTATTTCTTGTTCTGCTGCCCCCCAAGGAATCCTACCGTGAACCCTGACGGGTTCACAGGACGCCGTCCGGAGGGGGCCTGGCAGCGGAGGTTTGAATGGAAGCACTAGTGGTGGGGTTTTGTTTTTAACCAATCAACTAGAGGTTATCGAGTAGCCTAACCAGGAATCCCTCTGGGATGGCTACTGGTTGTCATCCGCGAATTCTATTAGAATACTTGGACAACCGGTAGTTGTGTTGATGCATGACAAATGCAATGGTGATGTGAAGGCCTTTCCAAAAATAATCTGCATATTGGGCCGTGGTAATGGATTTGGGGTTTTCTATAGTTTTGGAAATAATTTCAAATCCATGACAATTACTCTTAAAACATCATAGTTGAATGAGTCTAACAACAATATTTATTAATATTTTTTAATAAAATAATACTACATATTTCAACAGTTGAACATGAAATGTTATGGTGATTAAATGTTGGGACCAGAAAACGACAATGAAGTAAATGAGTTAAAAATTCGTTATAATGAATTTTACACTGAATTTGGCCATATATATGAAGTTTCTACAGTGTTAAGAAAATTTAGATATTTATGGGAAGAAAATTACTGGGAAACATTGTTTAACATACATGAAAATTCAATGACATCCCTTAACAGTGCACAAAAGTCTGATGGTAATCTTCCAGAAAATATAGTTTTGATTAAAGCCATTGAAAATGGAATCGAACCCAAAAGGGAAAGAAATGATTTTTCCATAAATCATGAATCATTTATTAGTTTACATCATTTTTTTGAAAAGTCATATTCTCTATATTTGGGTCGCAATTTGATTAATGACGATATATGGGCTTTGAATGAGAGTGATCTTATTGAAAGGGTTTTAGGAGGGTTAGATCGGTTTGATGTTTTCAGAGGGAACCTTTTCCTGGATGATGAATTTTTTCAATTGCTACAAAAAGTGTCTTGGGAAGAAGAGGCAAAAGATTTTTTCATCAAATTTCATACTCTATTAATCTTTTTCCTTTTTGAAAATCACGGAAAAACTGAGTTGAATTTTAGTAATGAGCTCATTAACGTTTTGGTACTTTTGTCACATTCCAGTGCCATTTTGTCAGAAAACTTTAAAATAAATATTCAGCACGTTTTGAAATCCTATTTAACATTATTTAGAATAATCCAAACAGAATTTTCTGCTTTTGTAGATAAAAAATACTATGAAGGATACATTGTTTGTAAAAATTGTGACGAATCCTACAGATTACAAGAAAATGAAGCCCCTTACGATTTTTCACGGTGTAGTTGCGGTGGTGATTTAAAATACATTAGTTTACCCTGAAATAAAAAAAATTTCAAATAGGATTCTGCAATGTTTTCAAACTCAAAAAATTTCAAGTTTTAATAGAAATAAGGTTCTCCCAATCATCAAAAACAACGTCTAATCCACACATACTCGGCACATAGTTAGCAGCCTTAGCAGAATCCACTCCAATTACCTTAAAATCCATTTCTTCAATTGGGGCCACCACCATGCAAGTGTCACAGACTACCTGACCTCCTGCTTTTTCAATTATTTTGGTGTAACCCATCCGATCCGAGGCGGCCTTTACAGAGATGGATGTACACACCCATAACTCATTGGCTAGTGTTTTTCCTTTAAGAATCTTGGCCACTTCTTGGATTTCTTCTAGAGAAGCATGTGGACATCCCAAACAGACAAGATCAGGCTTATCTTTATACATAGACAACTGATCCCGGGTTTCCGCTATGTCAACAGAAGTTATAGATATTTTTTCCAACTCTCCTAGGTTTACATTAACAGTTTGATATTCTGGAGTGATTTTTTCCACATGATAAAGAGCAACAGCTCCAGAAGATGCTAATGCAGCACCAAGAGCCTTTAAATTATTAACACTTGTTTTTTCCTGCTTCCTACTTTTCAGTTTAAAATAAGGAATCCCATTACCCACAGTTTTACCTACCAGATATCCTAGTGCTCCATAGTCAGATCCTTTTAAAGGAGTTTCAACTTCAACTAACAAGTTCGGAATCCTACCTTCATCTAGATGATATCCATAATTAGGTGTTATTCCACATATTGCTGCAGATAAAGCTCCAGGACCACCTTCTCTATTAGTCCGTGCACCAAGAACGGAGTTAGCATAACAAACTGCTGATGACTCTGACCACGCAACATGGCTTCCTAATGGGGGTACATTGCCCACAAGATAAGGGGTACAAGTGCAAGTTGTGCTGATACCCATTTCACGATATGCTTCCACAATAAGTTGCTGCTTTTTCGCGAATTCTTCAGGAAATCCCAGTTTTTCCCAGTTATCAAGGTCCACACCTGCAGGGTTTAATGTGCTGGGCACTTTTACTTGTGCACCTTCACTGGCAAGATCCTCCAAATATTCTAACCCTGCTTCGCCTATGGTTTTATAGGAAACACCGGATATTTGGGCTGATACTATTTCTACCATGCCATCTGCTCTGTATATATCTCCCAGAGCTACCAGTATTTCCATGGATTTTTGAATGGCAGGGCCGAACTCTCCCTGGTACATTTTTTCCTCTTCTCTTGTAAGATGCATGAAACGCTCCCTAAAATGGTAATTACAGAAATTATTTCATTTAGACGTTTTATAGGTTTATTTTCAGTTGATTTGTGTACTAATTATGTCATTTACCAGATTTTTAAAATTTTCTAAATCGCGATAGGGGATTACTGCGCCGGCTGCAATATTATGCCCACCTCCGGCTCCGTTGAAGCTTTTCGCGGCCTGTTCAAGAGCAAATCCTAAGTTTACTCCCTTACTTGTCATTTTCAGGGTTGTACGGCCTGAAATTTTTACTTGGTCGTGCATCCGTGAAAGGGTTACAACTGGCTTGAATGGGTTTAAAATCTCTAAATCAATACCTAACGTTGCTAAAGTACCCATAATCTTCTTTTTTTCCTTATCTTCAGTGTAAATGTATTGGACATTGTCCATCTCTTGCGAACCTTCCCTTTTGATCCAACTTACTCCTTTAATAAGGGAATCATGGTATTTTTTTAGAAATTCTACTCCTTCTTGTATAGCAGACTTCCTGTCACCTAGACAAATACTTAAACCAACAGCATGTTTTTTGTTTTTTCCACAAGCATCCAGTATTTCTGCATATTTTTCCAAATTCCTGAGTGCAGGATCTTCTTTGGGAACACTATATACTTGGCCAAATATTTGAGGATTCAAATCAACTAAACGCTCTTTGAGAAAGTCTTTCTCTTCATTGGCCAAGTCAGTGAATTTCACACCATAAGAGATGCCTATTTTCTCTAAAAAACTCTGACTTCCCTCAAGATCTCCTGAAATCCCTGGAATGGCTGGTTGAAATGTATGAGCCAGAGATTTATAAAGTGGTTCTACTTTAGAAGCGATTTTCAAGTCTTCTTGTTCTTCTACCACTCCCGATTCAGTGGCTTCAGCGAGTATGGTTTGGTTAATTCCACGAAAACCATCAGAGTATTGCATATCTCCAAATGCTCCTACAAGGGCTAATCCTGCCAATTCCACTTTTTTTAGTGGGCGTACAGTGAGATATGTTACTCCAGATGCGCTTACATCTCGTGTTCCGTCCATTCCAAATAGGTGGGGGTTTACATGCACCAAGTTTTCCATGCCATCGCCAGTATCATCCATGGTCTGGTGGTGATCGGCAATTATGGCGTGTCCTTTGAGTTTGCCGATTTTTTCCACATAGCCACTGCCCATGTCACAGAAAAAGAAGAGTTGATATTTTTCCTTGGCAAGATTTTCTAGAACTTTGTCTTTTAGACGAGGTACTAGTGAAACATGAAATTTTCCCCCTTCCTCGGCGATAGCGTTGCAAATAACACCAGCAGCCGATATTCCATCTGAATCATTGTGGGAAATCACTCTTACCACATGATCTTTATCCAAATGCTCTTTCAGCAATTTAGATGCTTCTTCAGCCCGATTTAACAAGTTGTTTTGTTGATGTGAACCATTACTTGATTTTGACATATTAATTTCCTATTTCAGTATTACTATTAGTGTTATAAAATTGAATCATTAACATTCTATATTGTTTGGAATTTTCATATTAATCTTCTGGTTTCTTTGAATTTTCATTTATTTTTGTTAAACTTTTGTTCACGTTCACTGTTGGGAGGATGGGTTGTACTTTTACTGATTGCAATTTAAAATAACTATTATTTTTTTAAGGAACTGGGTATTTCATACCCCTCCCATTTCAAATAAGTGAAATATCACCCTATTTAGAATTAATAAAAGTTTTCACAATCATTAAACACCTTTTTTTATACATCATCGTATAATGGTTTTTTACATGGTTTACAATTATATAACAAATCCATACTACTACTTATGAAAAACACATAGAAAAACCCAAAGTCGTTGGAGAGCAAAATTAACCCATCATGAATTTGAAGAGATAAATAAGTTTATAGAAGCTGAAAAATATCTTAGCATTCCTGATTTCCTACGAAAAGTTGTTTGAGATAAAATTAAGCCATTAAGGGTATTAAAGTGAGAGATGTTCCTTACAACACAGTTTAGAAAGAAATTTTAGGTTATTACTCTTATTTTTTTGAAGCTCACGATTATCAAGTTGGCTATGATCTTGAGTTGATTATGAGCTTGTTTGTCAAATTGTTAATGAACTAGAAAAAGAAGGACGTTGAGGAGCAGGTTAATTGCGATATATACAGATTAAGTGATGATATTAAAGTTGCACCAGCATTGGTGATACAAGGAGAATTAAAGATCAAATCGGTATCGCTAAATCAGGCAGTTATAATTCCTTAAGGGTATCTTGAAAGATAACCTGTCGTATTGCTAAGAAGCTGTAAGCATCAATTTACTGCTTTTCACCAGTGTATTTGTTTGTAAGAAGATAATAGTAGCACTGTGCTAAAACTAATCCAACTCATGAATATTGAACTTTGAAAAGCGCAGTGCCCACTGAAAGGTTCTCTGTAGTCTAACAACGTACCTGAAGCAGTAAAACGATTAGCTAATTGTTTCAAACTAGACTTATATTATAATCAATTCTATTGGTTTTTCATTTTTTAATTAAAAATTTTTGGTCTAATTTTACTTAACAAGCAGTGCTGCTTGCTTTGGTTCGTATTTCCATCCTTCGGGGAGAACTTTTTCATTGGTGTAGTATCTTACCAGTCTTCTGATTCTAGATTCGACTAATTGCAGTCCTCTTCTGGTGTGCAAGTCTTTAGGATTTTCTTTGAGATGTTCTCTAATGTTAACCGCTTTTCTGATCAGATTCATCAGATCTTCTGGGTATTCTTCAGTCTGACCATGTTTTTCTAAAATATGGGTAATCTTCATTCCGGTTACACTTTTGACATCTGGGATTCCATACTGGTCTCTTAGAATTACTCCTATGACACTGGATGATTTTCCTTCTTTTCTCAGTTTTAAAATTATTTCTTCAATTTCTTCGGTTGAATATTCAACCCATCCTGGTTTTTCTACCATTTAATCACCTCAATAAATCATTAACTATTTGATTTTGCTATCACGCTAATCTATGGTTTGTTTAGGACAGTTTAGATTAATCTTTCTTGCTTGTGAAATCTCGGTACCAATTGGCAAATCTTTCCAGTGAACGCCGACGATGTGAGATCTCATTTTTCTGTTCTAATGTGAGTTCTCCAAATGTCTGATCATAACATTCAGGTTTGAAAAGTGGATCATATGCAAATCCTTCTTTTCCTTTTTCATGATGTACTATATGTCCACCGACTACGCCTAAAAAAATCTCGGGCTCGGTTTTGGGCGTTGCAAACCCAACTACCGACCTGAACTCAGCGTAACGGTCTTGAACATTTTTCATCAGTTTTAAAATACCTTCATTACCCAGTGTACTCTGAACGTAGGATGAATATGTTCCTGGAAACCATTCTAGTGCCCTTATGAACAATCCTGCATCTTCTACAATGACAGGGGTTTTCAATTTATTGGCAGCATATGTTGCTCCATAGCAGGCAACATCTGTCAGTTTTCCCTGGATTTCAGGGTAACCCAAATCAACATGTTCCAGTTTGATATCAAATTGCTGGAATATTCCTTGGGCTTCTTTTACTTTGTGTTGATTACCAGTTATAAAGGTTACCTTCATTTTCTAACTCCAGAATAATGTAAAAAATATAAGTTATAACTTATAAGTTATAATTACATATTTGCCTCTAAGATGTATACCTTCCTCTACTTTCAATTTCTTCGATTTTAGCTACAATTTTTTTATAATCATCTGCTCCCTGGTAACCTTCAAGTATGGAATTGAAACATTCCTGACTTATATCATGATGTATTCCGTTAATTGCTTTTTTAAAGACCAACAAGTCCACACCTTTATCTTCAACAAGATTGGAGTTTTTTCCCAACCCAAAGTCAATAAACACTATATCTGCCTCTTGATGGTTTTCTCTATTTCTTTGTATGATGTTACTGGTTGTAAGATCACCATGAATTATCCCACAGTTATGAAGACGAGCCACGTTTACTCCAATACTCTTAGAAATGGCTAGTATTTCCGAAATTTCTAGTTTATTTTTTCCACTAAAAAGTTCCTTTACATCCTTTCCTTTAACTTTTTCCAGAATAATGGTGCTGTTTTCCTCATCTACATGGTAAACCAGGGGAGTGATTACCCCACACCTTTTGGATTCACCTAGAAGTTTAGCTTCTTTGCGGGTACGCTTTTTTCGGAGGTATTGGTCAATTTCCTTTATTCTATAACCTTTAGGTATTCTTTTTTTAGAAAGAACCTCTTCTTCAAGATATTGATCTTGGTATATGTTGGCTTCTGCTCCCTTAGCCATTATTTCAGGGGGGAGTTGAAGTTTTTGACTAGATTTTTCCATCCACGGAACATCAACTTCATCAGTACGGTAACGTTGAATTACTTTGCTATTGCCAATGTTTTGTTTAATTCCATGTTGATGCATTATCATACCAAGCCAAGCAATCATTGCTCCGTTATCACCACAGTACTTCATTTCAGGCATGAAAAAATCAGCGTAATGTTCTTGAGCCATGATATTTAGCATTTCACGAAGCCTCTTGTTGGCAGCCACCCCTCCAACTAATAGAACTTCTCTTTTCTTTGAATGTGCTAATGCACGTTCTGTAACTTCGACTAGCATTGAAAAGGAGGTTTCTTGTAAACTGTAGCACAAATCTTCTAAAGCGGCACCAGATTCGAACTTACGAACAGCAGCAGTGAGTAATCCGGAAAATGAGAGGTCCATTCCCTTCACAGTGTATGGTAATTTCAAGTAATTTCCTGATTTGCGAGCTAACTCTTCTATTTTAGGACCTCCAGGATGTCCCAGTCCAACAGTTCTGGCAAACTGATCTAAACAGTTTCCTATGGCAATGTCTAGGGTTTCTCCAAAAATTTGATAACGCCCAGCATCAAAGGCAATAACTTGTGTGTTACCTCCACTAACATAAAGAGTTAATGGGTCCTGACAACCCGTTGTCAATCTTCCTATCTCTACATGGCCAATGCAATGGTTAACCCCAATTAGGGGAACGTCCAATGAAAGTGCCAAGCTACGTGCTGCAGTGGCCACTGTGCGCAGTGCAGGCCCTAGACCAGGGCCACGTGCAAATGCCACTAAATCAACATCTTCTATAGTTAACCCAGATTCTTCTAAGGTTTGTGTAATAAGTGGAACTAAATTTTCAGCATGATGTTCTGCTGCTTCACGGGGATGTATACCGCCTTTCCCTGGAATAAGGGCTTTACCTTTGGAAGCAAGGATAGTTCCTTCAGAATTTACGATACCCACACCAGTTTTTTCTGCAGTTCCTTCTAATCCAACACAAATCAAGCAGATCACCTCTATATCAACCGAAAAATCGAAAGATTAACAATAAGGACCAATATGTATTTGATCATTCATATCATATTTTTTTAAACTTCTTATGCAGTGAATTATTGTTAGTTCAACCAATTTATTTTTATATATCATCTCATCCTATCCTTTTATTATATGGGTTGAGTTTCTATCATAACCTAAAGTTGGACTGATAACATGGACCAAGCTATAAAAAGTTACGGATCACAGAAAATTATCCCTAAATTACAGAATAGCGATACACTATTTATATGCGTGATTGCTTCTACATTAACATCACGAATACCAGGAATAACCGGTGCTGGTGCTTCTCCTGAGCTCACTGATTACACACCAGCAGCTGATGCAGAGTTGATTGTACATGGTGAACCCCGATGCCTACCCGAGATACCTCAAACACTTGTGGATGGTCAAGCAGCACCCACACCCGCAGTAATAACGAAAGCATCTTTAGAATTGTCGAAAATCCCATTTTTGATTGCAGATGCAGGGGCAGCGATTAAACCAAATGTACCATATATTAATATAAATCATAAAGAGGGACAAAGCATTTCTACAGGAAACGCGGTTGAAAATCCTGAAGAAATATATAATAAAGGTAAAATCTTGGGTGAAACTCTATCGAAACTTACCAGTCATTTGATAATTGGTGAAAGCACACCGGCAGGTACTACTACCGCCTTAGGTGTTTTGGCAGCCATGGGTTATGATGTTTGGGGTAAGTTAAGTGGTAGCACTCCTGAAAACCCCCACACACTAAAACGCCAAACTGTAGAAAAAGGGCTAGAAGCTTCCGGATTAAGTGATCAACTTCCACTAGATCCTTTTCAGGCCGTGCAAGCGTTGGGAGATCCAATGATTCCTGCTGTAGCTGGCATTACTGCTGGAAGTACTGTACCAGTGACGTTAGCCGGAGGCACCCAGATGACAGCTGTGTGTGCATTCCTCAAAGAAGCTTTACCTGATTTTTCCTTTGATGATGTCTGCATTACCACAACAATTTTCGTGGCTACCGATGAAACTTCAGACATACACTACATTACCAAACAAATTGCACCAATTAACATATTTGCAGTTGACCCTGGATTCGGAAAATCCGAAAATCTTGGTCTTAAAAATTATGTGAATGGCGCAGTAAAGGAGGGTGCCGGGGCTGGCGGGGCAATGTTAGCCGCAAATCTTAAAGGAGTTTCTATCGAAGAAATAAGAATTAAAACAGAGGAGTTATGTAAACAAATTTTTTAACTTTTCATTGTGGATGATGAAATTATAATAGGGGAATTATGAATCGAAAAAAGAATCTTTCCAAAAGGTATAAATACATACGACTTTCTTACACTCTAAATTCTAACAGCCCACTCCACCCTGATCTTCAAAAACCACAAATAACTCCTCAAAATCAGATTTTAACAGGAGATAATTATAATACTTCCATTATCACGGTAGAAAATCATTCAGGAACCCATGTTGACGCACCTGCTCATTTTCTTAAGGATGGAAAGATTATATCGGACTATGATCCTGATGAATTAGTTTTTCACAATCCAATCATTTTGGACTGTCCAAAAAACCAGGATGAATTGATAAATAAGCAAGATATCTCTTATTTATTAAGTAAAAAAGATTTAATTGAAGATATTGACTGTTTATTCCTTCGCACTGGCTTTGGAACATATCATGATGAAAATCCTGAAAAATATTCAACACAAAATCCTGGAATTTCTCCAGAAGCGGTTTTTCATCTTCGTTGCCAACTTCCAAACCTAGCTTGTCTGGGTATTGACTCAATATCCATGTCTCGTTATGGTAGAATGAAAGAGTCTATAGAAGTTCATAAGAATGCGTTTATGAAGGAAGTCAATTTAGGAAAACCCCTGGTTTTAGTCGAGGATCTAGATCTACGTGTTGTGGGGGAAAAAACTGAATTGGAAAAAGTCTTGGTTGTACCCTGGCAAGTTGGCAACATCGACAGTGCTCCCTGCACTGTTCTGGCCCAAATTACTCAATATTAATCAAGAAAAAAGAATAGATATGGGTTTATTTCCAGAACAGGGGTATTAAAAGGGTCAGTGTTCCAACTATCCAGCAGTAGTATGAGAAAATCACGAGGCTGTGCTTTTGGATGTAACCCATCATGAATTTAACAGCCAAATAACTGAATATTGCGGATGACAGAAAACCACATATTAAAACACCAATGTTTGAGTCAAAACTTACAATATCTTTGATTTGAATTAGTGCAGCACCTAATATTGCAGGTATGGATAATATAAAACTATATCGCGCAGCTAATTTTCTTTCAAGCCCTAAAAATAGGCTTGCTGCAATTGTGGATCCAGAACGTGATATTCCTGGTGCTATGGCAAATCCCTGGAATAGGCCTATGATCAGGGAATTAGTAAACGAAACTTCTTTTATCTTTTTTCCTTTTTTTCCCTTATTTTTCTGTGCAATCCATTCTGCTGACCATAATATTACTCCAGTTATAAGTAGGAAGAACCCAACGGCTGTCAAGGAGTTGAAAAGAATTTCAAACTGATTTTTTAACAGAACACCCATAAGCCCAGCAGGGATCGTGCCCACAAAAACCAGCCAAGTCAATCTTTTAAATGGGTCATTTTTCACGCCATCTTTGAAATTACCACGAAAAAGATCTTTTAAACTAGAAAAAAAGGCTTTGATCATTGCTAAAATGTCTTTCCAAAAGTATCCTACTACTGCTACTAATGTACCAACATGTAAGAGGGTGTCGAATGCCAAACTGGATTTTGCTCCCAGTAACTCTGGCAAAATCACCAAGTGTGCAGAACTACTAACTGGTAGAAATTCAGTTAAACCCTGAACCATGCCCATTATTATTGCTTGAATGATATCCATAAAGAATTTCTCCTAATTTAAATTAATTGTAATTTTTTATAATGATTTATACATTTTAATGAACTATTCGCGATAGTTCACATGTTTTCAGCTAGTCAAAGTAATAATAGTTATAAGTTATAAGTTTTAAGTTATAATTTTTTTGAAATAATTGACTTATATTTATTCCCTCCTACAATTTTTAACACAAATTACAATCCAGCAACAAAATTTCAATAAATTGCCCCTAGAATTGAATTTAAAAAACATTAACTAAGTGGAGATCAACTATTTCAAACGAAAAAATAAGTGTTTGAAACAGTTAGTAAATTATTATTCAATATAGGTTAGCCAGTTATGTGTATCTGCTGTGTTTCCCTCTAATATTGCAAAAAAACTTTCCTGGAGTTTCTTGGTAATTTCTCCCCTTGAACCACTACCAACCATTATTCGGTCCACAGATCGTATAGGGGTCACTTCAGCGGCAGTTCCTGTTAAGAAGATTTCATCAGCAATATAAAGCATTTCTCGGGGAATTTCTTCCTCTCGAACTTCTAAATCTATTTCACTGGCCAAAGTGATAATGGAATTTCTGGTTATTCCATCCAGCAATGAAGAAGACCGAGGTGGGGTGTACAGAATTCCATCTTTCACTAGAAAAATGTTTTCTCCACTTCCTTCACTCACCATTCCATGATAATCCAGCATAATTGCTTCATCATAATTATTGGAAACTGCCTCCATCTTCGCCAACTGACTGTTCATATAGTTGGAACCAGCTTTGGCCATGTTAGGCATTGTATTAGGGGCCATACGACGCCAAGTGGACACACCAACATCTACACCATGTTCAAGGGCTTCTTCCCCCAAATATTTTCCCCAAGCCCAAACTGCTATGAGGCACTCCACGGGGCAATTCAAGGGATATACTCCAAGTTCAGCGTAGCCTCTGAATATCGCAGGGCGGATGTAACATGCATCCAGTTTATTGATCTTGATGGTATCAATGATGGCTTTGCAGAAATCTTCTTGAGTGTATGGGATTTCCATCCGATAGATTTTGGCGGAATTATATAGACGAGTCACATGTTCCTGTAAACGGAACACTGCTGGGCCTTGCATTGTCTTATAACATCTTATTCCTTCAAAAACACTGGATCCGTAGTGTACTACATGTGATAATGCGTGAACTTGCGCATCTTTCCAATTAACGAATTCTCCATTGAACCATATTTTTCCTGAGTCGTCAAAGGCCATGATATCCCTCATAAAATTAAGTGATCTTTCCAGAATTTATTAGGTTGAACTACTTATTAAATTGTTTTTCCACACAAGAATTAGGTACTTAAATATTTATACTGTTCTTATTGAAGTAGTACGTGTTGGAATTAAGTGGTAATATTTAATTTTTATATAAATAACTATAATTAGTGGGGTTATGGCTGTTTAAACTAAAAAGATTTCAATGCAACTTTTTTATTTTTTTCCAAAAATGGATTTTAAATCTACCACTACCTTGGGCATTGCTCTGAGCCAAGCCTTAGTGAGAACGTTATCCATAAGTTCAAAACAAAAAGAAATCTTCATGATCAGATATACTATATTATAATGTTTTAAGACGATTTAACGATAGATTTAAGGATCATGACATTGAAACATCTCATGATTTTTTGAAATCCTTGGCAATGGATTTGCACGAGTTTTGCAATGTTAATTATAAAATCATTCACCTAATACAGGGGATGAAAGTAAACCTTCAAAACCGAATACGAAAGATTACTTATTTTCATATTTCATCCATCAAGTGTTCATCTTGATAAATGTCAGTACAGACAGACATATATCGTGGTTATCTAGATAACCCACGAAACTCTAACAATTTTAAATATCAAATTATTTTTAATAAACAAGTAATTCCCGCGTAACATATTGTGGTGGAATGGGGATTATTTTTTGGAAGGTAATGCTTATAGAAAGAAAAACATCAAATTCATGTAAATTTCTAAACTTTATCATACATCATTTACTTTCAGTTCCACAACTTGGAAAACTTTATATAATCTACCAGTCAAACCATGGAAGTGCTAACCATGGGCCGGTGGTCTAGGGGTATGATACCTCGCTTACAACGAGGTGATCAGGAGTTCGAATCTCCTCCGGCCCACTTTTAAAACCATCAATTAGCCTTTCTTTGTTATTATAATATTCTAAATCTTCTTTAGATCATTTCAAATCCCATAGGGCCGGTGGTCTAGGGGTATGATACCTCGCTCACACCGAGGTGATCAGGAGTTCGAATCTCCTCCGGCCCATTGAATATTTTTATTACTATTTTTCATGGGCCATGTTGGAGATTAGAAGTTGCCATAATTAAATTATATGTTACTGGGTTTGGATTAAGAATGGTATTGGACTTATTCATTTATTTAGCACATATTTCACTATCTCTGGGAATGTTCAGAATAAATTTGTTAATTTATTGTAATGGCGTAATGGCAGATTATATTTTTTAAAAGAATACAATAACCAGAACGTAGATCACCAATACTACAAAGAAGACGATGGTGCCTTTGGTTAAAATAGTGTTTAAATCCCGATCTGATAGGAGTACCAACCCATATGAGAGTGCTGCTGCGGTTAGTATTTTGTAAATCCCTAATGTGGCTGCATTTGTTCCTATGAAATAAGTTATCAATGATGACAGAAAATAGACGATAATAATTAAAGACACAGTGTTAGTAAGTAGGGGTTTTATTCCTGGGCTTGGCAATGAAAGGGTTTCAGACAATGATCCTCTTCTTTTGGCCCTATTTAAAGTAACTTTGCTCCTACTAAAAAAACTAGATGAAGTTGGACTTGTTTTGGGAAATGATGAGGAAGTTTTTGAGGAGGGCTTGTAAATTTCTGTTACTCCACTTGCATCAGAATCATCATCTTGGTCATATACTTCAGCACCACTATATTCATTTTTCTGAGCTGAGAATTTCTTGGCTAAAACCATTAAACCATCTTTATCTATGGTTTTAATATTTCTACGGCTTGCATAGTTAATGGCGCTGTTGGTGAAGTATGAAGTCGTCACTACCACTATTTTTGAAGCCTTAAGGGTTTTTGCAACCATTTCCATTTCTTTCAAAACATCTAATCCAACTTCCCATCTATCATCATAGTTTTTACATGAAACCACAACTCCTATATCGCCTAAAACAGTGGGAAGAACTCCATATATGTCTATGATATGTCGAGAAGTCTGAAAGTTCCGGTAAACCTTAAAGCCAGATTCCTCCATTACCCTTGCCATGAAATTTATTAATCTGTTTTTATCCAATTACCCCACCTTCGAACAGGGATGATTTAACATCAAATCATAATTTCAATATCTATTACATTATACTAATTGTTTTCTACTTCTTTATACTTAAAACTGTTCCCATACGTAATCAGAAAGAATCACGCAAACTATTTAGAGGTGAAGATATATAATCTGCCTCTATGACTATTCTTCTAACTAATGATGATGGGGTTAACTCATCTGGGATAATGGCGGCTAAAAATGCCGCTGAAAATCTAGGTAAAACTATTGTAGTCGCACCTGCAACCCAGCAAAGTGGAATTGGCCATGCTTTAACCCTTTTTGAACCGGTTAGAGTTACCAGCACAAACATGGCTGATGGAACGGAAGCGCATATGGTTTCTGGAACCCCAACTGATGCGGTGATTATCGGGATATATCAAATTGCTAACAAAAAACCAGACCTGGTTATTTCTGGAATAAATATCGGGGAAAATCTAGGCAAATCTGAACTTACAACTTCAGGAACTATAGGTGCTGCTATGGAAGCCGCAGTTCATGGAATTCCTGCCCTTTCAGTCTCCATACAAGTAACTCGTGGCGATATCAAGTTCCATGATGGTCATGTGGATATTGATTTTTCACATGCTGAAAAACTAACTGAACGAGTAGCTAGGATGATACTGGAAAAAGGTTTACCTAAAGGAGTTGATTTTTTAAACCTCAACATTCCCTCAAAACCACAGAATGATAAGATCAGACTCACACGGTTAGGTGAGAGAATGTACCGAATACATATCAAGGAACGCTTGGATCCTCGGGGAAGGCCATATTATTGGATTGACGGTGATCCTGTGGAGGATGATCAAAAAGACACTGATGTGCACACTTTAAAACGGGAAAGATGTGCCACACTAACTCCGATTTCTTTAGACGCCACTTCTTCCTTGGATTTAATGCAGAAATGGATGGAATAATACTTTTTTGATAACAATTTTTACCCCTTTAAAACTTTTAATTTGTACCTCAATCATATCTGTATTGGCACTGGTTATCAAAAATATCATTTATTTCCTAATCCCAAAATTTATTTCTAAGAATATTCAATAATTATTAGCTACATATAAAAAAGTCTATAAATCAAAAGTTTGAATTCATTCCTAGAGGGATTTTATGGTTGCTCGTGATTATAGGAACAGGATAATAGAACAAGGATCTTTTGTTCAGTACGTTGGAACCAAAACAAGGGGGGTTGTTGATAAAATATCAACAAAAAACAGTGAAACATGGATTCGAATTAATTCTACGGGTCTTTTTTACCGTTCTGATTATTTGGTCTTGTTGGATCCAGAGGAGCAGCCCATTAAAAAATCAAAGATGACCAGTATTAAGGAAAAGGTAGTTCAATCTAAAAACTATCGTAAAATAGCTCCCACCGAGATATCTGATCATAATGATGGTCCAGGTTATGGTGGAGGATGAACAAGTTTTATAACAGAATTAAACTAGTTTTGAAGGATAATGCTTGTCTTTGTAAAAGTGCAATCCCCTTTCTACTGTAGAAATTATTATTCATTGAGTGATTGGATATATTTGCTTTCATCATTGTGGTTGCTGGATTTTTCTACTGTAGAATTTTATAATTGTTTTTTTTTAACAAACACAAAACATTGTTCTTCTACTGTAGAAAAAAAAGAAGAATTTCTTACTTTATTAACCTCTAATCAGTTTAATTAGGTTTATAATACTTTAATCCCAAGTATATCCTTAGCACCTTCATAAATAGCCTTTGCAATCTGGGCACTTCCAATCGAACCAGAAGTAGGGGGAATCATAACTACTTCGCCAATGTTTTCGATTTTATCTTTTAGATTACCGAAGAAATCAAATGGTTCGCGCATGGATCCCACTGAACCAGTAAGAACCACTCCCTCAATTTCATTATGTGCAACTCCTGCTAAGCCATATATTTCCATGGTGATGGTCATTAGCATTGTTTCCAAGGCCAGTTCAGCCTTATGATCCCCTCCTTGGTATTTTTTCAGAAGAACATCCTTTGCTTTGGCCACTTTTTCATCAATACCTGCTACTTTAACTGCACCCGCGCGCGAAAAACACTCATTCGCAGTTCGCACACCTTCATCTATGTCACGAATCATTTTTAAATCTAAAGGGCCATGTATTATGCCCATAGAGCCTAGGCACGCATCGACTGCTCCTTTGATAATCCCATTTTCAAGGAGAATGCTGACAGTGTTTGAACTAATATCTGACACAATAAAATTTTCATAACCAGTTTTTAGATGGGCATTGTAGCAAATACTTACCTTTTCAGCACTGGCGTGATGTGAATATGCTTCACGAAAAAGAGGATCCATAGAAGGAGTACCTTGGTGAAGGCCAGGTATCAATACAGTGGGGATGCTTGAGTTTTCAATTTCATCATAAACAGTTGTACCTCCTCCTGTAACCTTCCCTGCACCCTCTATTGAAAGAATACCTCTATCTTTAACCTTATTTAAGGGTGTTATCTTAGTTATTCCATCACCCATGGCATAAGTGATAGCCATTAATTTGATTTTTTCAGTTTCAATCCGCTGTGATAGTTCTGCTAGAGCAGAAACTTCTCCTGATGAGAGTTCATCCCTTCCAATCTTAAAATGAGTGATGTTATCTTCTAAAATCGTAAAAGAAACACCAGTTGTGCCATGGTCCATCCCCACAAATACCATTTAATTCACCAGCTGGGTAGGAAATTTTATTGTGTATTAGTTGATTATTTTCTAGAAAAAGAAAAATATAGGAATCCAAGGGAAAAATTTTTATTTTTCAAGACCGCAAAGTTTACGAAGTTTTTTTCCCTGTTTTTCAATTTCTAATTCGTTTTCAATGTCACGCATCCGATTCAGCTGCGGGCGACCGGCTTGGTTCTCAAGAGCCCATTCTTTGGCAAATTTGCCTGTTTGAATCTCTTTAAGTATTTGTTTCATTTCATTTCTAGATTTTTCAGTAATTATTCTATCTCTGCGGGTGAGTCCTCCGAATTCAGCGGTGTTACTCACATCATTCCACATACCAGCGAAGCCTTTTTGATAGATCAAGTCCACGATAAGTTTAAGTTCGTGGCAAGTTTCAAAGTAGGCCAGTTCTGGCTGGTAACCGCCTTCAACAAGGGTTTGAAACCCTGCTTTTATTAGTTCAGTGGCTCCTCCACATAGAACTGCTTGTTCACCAAAAAGATCAGTTTCAGTTTCTTCTTTAAATGTTGTTTCTAGGACTCCTGCACGAGTAAGGCCACTTCCCTGTCCCATGGCCAGGGCAACTTGTAGAGCATTTCCTGTGTAATCCTGTTCCACTGCTACCAGTCCAGGCACACCAAATCCATCTAAATACTGTTTGCGGACAGTCGAACCAGGCCCTTTGGGCGCTATCATGATTATGTCAACGTTTTTCGGTGGTTTTATATATTGAAAATGGATATTGTATCCGTGAGAGAAACTTATCGCGTTTCCCTGTTTAATCCCAGGTTGTATTGATTTTTTATATACTTGGCCTTGAATTTCATCAGGAATTAGTATATGAATTATATCAGCTTCTTTGGATGCTTCTTCCACAGTCATGACTGGCATATCATGTTCAATAGCCGTTTCCCAAGAGTCACCACCTTTACGGAGCCCTACAATAACATCTAATCCGCTTTCTGACATATTTCGTGATTGTGCCATTCCTTGGCTACCATATCCGATAACTGCCACGGTTTTATCTTTTAATACATCCATATCCACATCTTTTTCGTAGTAAATTTTCATATAATATCACCTCTTTCAAAAATTAAAGGGAAATACAATGGGGATAATAAAAAATTTTTCTGCCCAAACCTCTATGTAAATAGTAGATGAAGTCCATTAATAAAGTTTGTTTGATTTAACTTGGAAATCGAATCGAAAACATTTAAACGGCGTATTATTAAAAGGATTTAATATATTGGTTGGTTTCTTGTTTTTTTAATTGTTAGTTCTACCTAATCACATATGAGCGTAGGATAACAAGTGGAAAATCCCTTAAATAGTTTTTGAACCTCTTGATATAGCCGTTGGTCCTGTTCTAGCAACCTCTTTAACGCCAAAACTCTTTAATAGGTCTATCAGGGCATCTATCTTTTCTGGGGCACCAGTAATCTCCAAAGTCAGATTTTCAGGCCCCACATCTACTATTCTTCCCCTGAAGATGTTTGCATACTGAATAATTTCGGAACGGGCTCTTTCTGAGGTGGCATGTGTTTTGATCAAGCATAATTCCCGAGTCACAGTTACATCTGCATTCAAATCCCTAACTTTAATTACCTCAATGATCTTGTTGAGTTGTTTAGTTATCTGTTCTAGAACTTTATCATCACCAGTTGAAATAATGGTCATGCGGGCCAAACCTTCCTGTTCAGACGGCCCTACGGTGATACTGTCAATATTAAATCCTCTGCGGGTGAATAGGCCAGCAACACGTTGAAGCACACCTGGCCTGTGCATTACTATGGCGCTTATTATGTGACTTCTCAATTCGTCCACATTAATCACCTCCAGTTTCCTTGGCAGAAGATTTGTAGGGTATTTCATCAGAATTTCCCTTACCTATCTCGTCCTCTCCAATTATCTCTGTTAAACCACACCCTGGAGGAACCATGGGTAAAATCTCGTTGGGATCTATCATCACATCTATAAGACTTGGTTCTCCTGATTTTAAAGCTTCTTGAAGTGTTTCTTTCATTTCACCTGGACGTTCCACACGGTAAGCATTTACTCCAAATGCTTCAGCAAGTTTAACAAAGTCGGGCATAGCTTTGAGTTTAGTATGGGATATTCTCTCTTCATAGAAGAGTTTCTGCCACTGGAACACCATTCCCAAGTAGCGATTATCCATGACACAAACCACCACAGGTATATCATACTCCTTAACTGTGGCTAGATCCTGACACACCATTAAAAAGCCGCCATCTCCGCAGACTGCAACTACATCATTTTCAGGAATGGCAACTTTGGCCCCCATTGCCGCTGGGAAGCCGAAACCCATTGTACCCAAGCCTCCTGATGATATGAATTTTCGAGGATTTCTTGAAGTGAAATAATGGGCCATCCACATCTGGTTCTGGCCAACATCTGTAGTTACAATAGTTTCATCCGTCACTGCTTCTGAAATCTCTTTAATAACTTGTTGGGGTTTCAGTGGCATTTCTTCAAATGAGAGTCGAGGCATACATTTAGCACGGAAACTGCTCACATAATCTACCCAACTTTGGGTGTCACGGCTTTCACTCTGGGAGATCGCCCGAATTAGGTGTGAAAGTATTATTTTGGCGTCTCCTACAATTGGCAGATCTACTGGTATATTTTTTCCAATTTCTGCTGGATCAACATCAATGTGAATTAACTTGGCGTTAGGTGCGAATTTAGTCACATCACCAGTGGTACGGTCCGAAAACCTACAACCCACAGCAATAAGGCAATCACACTCGTTGACCATCATGTTTGAGACTTTCCGTCCGTGCATTCCCAGCATTCCCAATGACAATGGATGATCCTCTGGGAAACTACTTTTACCCATTAGTGTGGTGGTAACTGGTGCTCCAATCAATTCGGACAAATGTTTAAGTTCTTCAGATGAGTTAGAATGTATTACTCCACCACCAGCAAGTATAACTGGTTTTTTACAGTTAAGTATCATCTCTGATGCCTTTTTCACCTGAAGGGGATGTCCTTTTTTAGTTGGCTTATAACCGGGAAGGTCAATGGTTATGCTTTCCGGATATTCTAATTCTCCTTCTTGAACATCTTTAGGTAGATCAACCACGACGGGGCCGGGTCTTCCAGTTCTGGCTATGTAAAATGAAGACCTAATCATTTCAGGTATTTCAGATGGTTTCATCGCCTGGTAACTATGTTTACTGATGGGCATGGTTATGCCGATAGTGTCAACTTCCTGAAAGGCATCATTACCAATTAATGGAGTTCCTACTTGTCCAGCAAGGGCCACTATGGGGGCTGAATCCATGTAAGCCGTGGCTATACCTGTCACCAGGTTTGTAGCACCAGGACCGGAGGTGCCTATGCAGACACCTACTTTACCGGAAGCCCGAGCATAACCATCTGCTGCATGGGCTGCGCACTGTTCGTGCCTTACCAATACATGTTTAAGGTCAGAATCGTAGATTACATCGTACAAGGGGAGTAAGACTCCTCCAGGATATCCGAAGACTACGTCCACTCCTTCATCAGTTAATGACTTGATTATGGCTTGACTGCCCTTCATATTAACACCGAATTGTGTTTATAATTCAAAAATCATGATTTTCACAATAAAAACATGACTTAATTTATCATATGCCGATTTTAATTTTCATGGTATATGTATTTTTTAGTATTTTTGTGTTTGATATCTTCAACTTTTTTATTTATTGAATTGATCTTATGACACATGAAAAAGACAGGAATATATGTGGTGTGAAATTAAAGATGTTTACTCAAGATACATGGAGGATTAATATGAAGATTCTAGTGGTAGGAACTGGAGCAAGGGAACACGCAATTTGCCAAGCATTGCATGAAGAAGCCGACCTTTATTCTTTAATGAGCAATCAAAACCCAGGTATTGCTCGTATATCTCAATTTAAAATTGGTAGTGAGATGGATATTCAAGGAGTCAAAAAATATGCTTTAGACTCAAAGGTTGACATGGCTGTAATAGGGCCTGAAGCTCCTTTAGAACATGGGATTGTGGATGCTCTTCAAGAAGCAGGAATTCCTTGTGTTGGTCCCACACAAGAAGCTGCCAAGATAGAAACCGACAAGGCTTTTATGAGAAACCTTTTTGTTAAACATAAAGTTCCTGGATCAATAGCATTTGGGGTTTTTGACAATGTAAGGGATGCTGAAGATTTTATCGACGATTTTGGAAAGGATGTGGTGGTAAAACCTGTGGGGCTAACTGGTGGTAAAGGCGTAAAAATAGTGGGAGAACACTTAAAAAATTTAACAGACGCAAAATCTTATGCTAAAGATATTATAGACAACAAAATTGGGGGACATGCCAGTGTAGTTATTGAAGAACGTCTGGTGGGTGAAGAATTCACTGTACAAGCCTTAGTGGACGGTGAAAATTTAGTGCCAATGCCTGCAGTTCAAGACCACCCCCATGCCTTTGAAGGAGATCAGGGGCCTATAACTGGTGGAATGGGTTCTTACTCCGAAACCAATGGTTTGTTGCCTTTTTTGGATCAGAAAAGTTATGATGCATCGGTTGAAGTGATGGAAAAAACTGTTAAGGCAGTCAAAAATGAAGTTGGGCCTTATAAGGGCGTTCTTTATGGTCAATTCATGCTTTGCAGTGATGGGCCACGTTTAGTAGAGTATAATGCACGTTTCGGTGATCCAGAGGCCATGAATGTTCTACCCATCTTGGAAACTAGCTTATTAGGACTTTTTCAAGGCGTGATTGATGGAAATATTAAAAAAGCTAAATTCAAGCCTGAAGCTACCGTATGTAAGTATTTAGTGCCTAATGGATATCCTGATAGTGGGAAAGCGGGTCAACTTGTCCATGTAGATGAAGAAAAAATAGAAGCAGAAGGTGGCATGGTATTCTATGCCGCAGTTAATCAAAGAAATAACGAAGTTCTAACTACAAGTTCCAGAGCTTTGGCTGTGGTAACTACTGCAAATGACTTGCAAGATGCAGAAGAACGATGTGAAAGGGCCACCAAACACGTGCACGGGGATTTGTATCATCGAAGTGACGTGGGAACTAAACAACTCATTGAGAAACGTATTCAGCATATGATTGAAATAAAAAAATAAAATAAGTTCCATAAAAACAAGCATTTATCTATTTGGATGAATTCATACCAGATCTAAAGAATATCTGCTACTATACAATACATTAAACCCCAAAAAACAACTTACCTATGGAAATTCCCCTAAAAAATAATAGTTAAAACTAAGAAAAGTTCCATATCGGTTTCAAAGGAAATTCTATCAAATTTCGTGAATTATGGGATCGTTACCTTGAAAAAAATCATTAGAATACTAAAAAAACCACAACATGAAAAACAACTTCAATTATCAGAAGAATAATAGTAGTCTAAATAGGCATGAAAATTAATTATGGGGTTTCACAAAATTTAAGTAAAAGCATTCCCAGATAGTTCAATT
Source organism: Methanobacterium sp. (assembly GCA_012838205.1). Classification (NCBI taxonomy): domain Archaea; kingdom Methanobacteriati; phylum Methanobacteriota; class Methanobacteria; order Methanobacteriales; family Methanobacteriaceae; genus Methanobacterium; species Methanobacterium sp. Next base: position 59,401 of record DUPR01000065.1, on the reverse strand, counting down.
TCAATGATGCCCAGAATTCATATTTAATCAATTCGATGTAAAAAAATATAATAAATTAGGGATGAATCTATGATGCACCTTTTATCAGCATTAGATGCTCGTAACAATGTATGGGACATAATTTCAGAAGCTAAGGAGTTTAAACACGGAAATATTTCAAAAAAACCATTAAAAAATAAATCACTGGCCATGGTTTTTGAAAAAGCTTCTACTCGAACGCGAATGTCCTTTGAAGTGGGTATGTATCAATTAGGGGGGCAACCGCTCTATTTGTCTGCTTCTGATCTTCAATTAGGTCGAGGAGAACTAATTGAGGACACGGCCAAGGCAATGAGTCGTTACGTTGATGGGGTCATGATCAGGGCACATAAACATGATGATGTTCTTCAATTTGCAAGATATTCTGACGTACCAGTCATTAACGGGTTAACTAATCTAGAACATCCTTGCCAAGCTTTTACAGATATTTTCACCATTAATGAACAAAAAAATACCCTTGACCTTCATATGACATTTATGGGTGATGGGAACAATGTCTGTAATTCTTTATTATTGGCTGCGGCCATGGTAGGCATGGATGTCACTGTAGCATGTCCTAGCAACTATGAACCAGATCCAATTATTTTTAAGGACGCCAAGAAAGTAGCCAAAAAAACCGGTTCAGTACTAAAGATCACCGGTGATGTTCAAGACGCGGTAAAAGGTACAGATGTGATATATACAGATGTGTGGGTAAGTATGGGCGATGAATCTGAAGAATCACAACGATTAGGTGATTTAAAGGATTATCAAGTTAACCAGGATATTTTAAACTTGGCGCATCCTGATGCAATAGTTTTGCACTGCCTACCTGCTGTTCGTGATCAGGAAATAACTGAAGAAGTATTAAACGGACCCCAATCTGCTGTGTGGGATCAAGCTGAAAACCGCTTGCACGTTCAAAAAGCCATTATGAACTGGCTTATGGGGTAAATATATTTTTAATAAATAGAAAAAGTAATTAGAAAAAAACCAATACATTACAAGAAATCATATTTACATAGCTACCTTCAATACTAATTACATTGAATCTGGTGATTCTATTCCTAATAAATCTAGGCAATTTCTGATGGTTATTCTGGATTTATCAACTAATAATAATCTTAAGATTTCTTTTTCAGAACCAATTACTGGCACGGATTTGTAGAATTTGTTGAAAGCTCCCGCCATTTCCATGGCGTATTGGGCTATTGGATGGACTCTAAGGTCTTTTGCTGAATTTTCCACAATACTCGTGAATTTAGCAATGGTTTTAAGGAGGTCAATTTCCAGTGTATTAAGATCAGAAAAATCCAGTGTATCGATTTCTACTGATAATTTGTCTTTTGCTGATGCATTTTCCAATAATTTGCATGCTCTAGCATGTGCATATTGTATGGATGCACATCCTCTCTCAAAGCTCAATGCTTCATCCCATTTAAACACTAAATGTTTTTCTGGAGATAATCGGGCTATAAAGTAACGTATAGCTCCAATACCTATTTTTTCGGCGATTTCTTTAGATAGAGATTCGTTTAATTCTGGCCTTCTATCTTCTAATTCACTTTGCGCCCTTGCGAATGCTTCATCCATTAACTGATCCACGCTGATAAATACTCCTTTCCTAGTGGACATAGATCCTTCAGGGAGAGTAATGAACTCATAAAAAATTACTTCTGGTGTTTTCCCTCCCAAAAATTCCAATGCAATTGTAAGTTGATCAATAGCCAGCTTATGGTCAGAACCAAGAACATCTACCACCCAATCCGCTTGTTCAGATTTTTGGAGGTGATAAGCGAGATCTCGGGTGGTGTAAAGAGAAGTTCCATCTGAACGGGTGAGAATTAGTTCTTTTTCAATACCATAATCTGTAAGATCTAGGTAACTCACATCGTTATGGCTAATATGATCTTTCAGATTTTCCATAATTAGGTTCACCGAACCATCCCTGATAAACTGACTTTCCCAAACGAAACGGTCGTGGGTGATCTGAAGGCGATGTGATGTTTCTTTCACTCCTTCCAAACACTTGTTAACCACGTTTTTAAACATGAATTCCAATTTTTCCGGGTTTTCTTCTTCATAAGTTCTTAGAATCGCACTTACCTGATTTTTAACATCAGGATCTGCTTTTAATTCCTGGTTAACCTCGAAATAAAGTTTACCTATAGCTATATCTGATTTTTCATCAGGATTCAGATGGTAATCCAAGTTTTGAAGGCCCCATACGATCATTGCAATCTGTCGCCCCATATCATTCACGTAGTATTGTGTTTCTACTTGGAAACCAGCTGCTTTAAGGATACGGGCCAAAGAATCACCAATTATTGCATTACGAATGTGGCCTATGTGTAAAGGGCCGTTAGGATTGGCAGAAGTGTGTTCAAGAATCACTTTAGTGTTTTTATCTTCAAGTGAACCATAATTTTCTTGTACAGATTTTAAAACCAACTTAAAAAAAGTTTCATTATCTAAAAAGAAGTTTAGATATGGGCCTATGGATTCTACCTTTTTGAATGGAGATTCTACATTCAATACTTCTTTAATTCGCTTTGCAATGTCAACTGGGGAACTTTTTCGCTGGCTTGCTATTTGGAATGCCACTGAAGTGGCCAGATCACCCATATTGGGATTGGGGGGTTGTTCAAATGCGATATCTTCAATTACTTCCCATTCTAGGGATTTCAATGCCTTTTCAACTGAATTACGGGCATTTTTTTCCAGAATTCTGTACATAACTTCACCTTAATGAGCTTAAATTCATGTAATAATAAGTTACTCTTTAGAATAAATTATCAAAAATTATGTCTCTGTGGATTAAAGTCCACGAATTAATAGGGTGATATAACCTATTTTAGGGATCACCAGTGGATGGTTCCCAATTGTAATTACTTTAGCTTTAACTTGGGCTCCTGAAACTAGTGCAGGGTCTGCATTAGAGTTATTATCTCCTTTGGTAATATAATATTTTTTTCCATCTGAACCTTGTTTTATTCCAACAATTCGATGAATAACCGGTTCTGCAAACCAAGTAGCATCATATATTATAATGTCTCCTATTTTAAGATCTTCGGCATCCATCTCACTGAAACCCATGAAGTTTGTTTTTTCAATTATCACCACATCTCCACGATAGAAGACCGGTTCCATGCTCCCAGATACCACTACGTTAAGGTGTTGTGCCAGAATTAATCCCAAAAGTATTATGGCAAGGTAACTAATTATTTCTCGCTCTGTAGCAATATCATTTTCTTCAGAGTAGTTTGAATTTTCATCAACCTTTCTTTGGCTTCCTGAACGCCTTTTGACCATTAAACCACCCAATCTAAAATGGCTCCTTTATCTGCAGAGCTTACTAATTTACTATATCGTGATAACCATCCTTTTAATTTTTTTTCAGGGTGTTTTACTTTACTAAACCTTTTCTGGATTTCTTCCTCTTCTAACATTATTTCCAGTTTCCTGTTCGGTATGTCAATTTTTATTATGTCTCCGTTTTCAACAATAGCGATTGGGCCATTTGCCATGGCTTCTGGAGAAACATGACCTATGCATGGTCCTCTAGTACCGCCAGAAAATCTACCATCAGTAATCAGCGCAACTGAGTCTAATCCTCTTCCAGATATGGCTGAAGTAGGGTTTAACATTTCCCTCATTCCAGGACCTCCTTTGGGACCTTCATAACGGATAATGACTACATCACCATTTGTGATCTTGTTTTGAAAAATGGCTTGCACACATTCTTCTTCACTGTTATAAACTTTGGCTGGACCTTCATGTATTAACATATCTTCAGTAACAGCAGCTTGTTTAACAACAGAGCCATTGGGAGATAAATTGCCTTTAAGAACTGCAATACCTCCTTCACTGTGCACCGGATTGTTAATTGGGCGGATAACCTGGTCATTTTTGACTCTAGCAGCACTGATATTTTTTTTCAAGGATTGTCCAGTACAAGTTAGATTTCCTCCTTTGATTTCATCTTCTAGAACCTTTAAAATCGCAGGTATGCCTCCTGCTTTGTCTAAATCCATCATTGTATGGCTTCCGGATGGACTTATAGCAGTTAAATGAGGTATTTTTCGACTGAGTTCATCAAAAATGTCTAAATTAATTTTAACTCCTTTATCAGATAGTTCATGGGCTATGGCGGGTAAATGAAGGGTGGTGTTACTGGATCCTCCTAGGGCTAGATCAACAACTACTGCATTATAAAATGCGTCTTGGGTCATAATCATGGAGGGGGTGATGTTTTTTTCCACCAATTCTATTATTTTTTCTCCGGATTCCCTGGCCATCTGGATCTTCTTAGAATCCACTGCATGAGTAGTTGCACAGTAGGGTAGGCTCATTCCCATAGCTTCAGTAAGACATGCCATACTGTTGGCGGTGAAAAGACCAGCACACGATCCTGCTCCAGGACAAGCGCAGCGTTCCAACTCATCTAATTCTGTTTCACTCATATTTCCTGCTGAAACTTTTCCCACACCTTCAAAAACATTAATAAGATCCACAGCTTCACCTTTGTACTCTCCAGGTAGCATTGGACCACCAGTAACTACAATAGCAGGAATATCTAGCCGGGCCGCACCCATAAGCATTCCTGGGACAATTTTATCACAAGTTGGTAAAAGAACCAAGGCATCCAAGCTATGGGCTTGCGCCATACTTTCCACGGTGTCAGCTACAATTTCACGGCTGGCCAGGGAATAACGCATTCCCTCATGGTTCATGGCGATTCCATCACAAATAGCCATGGTGTTGAATTCGAAGGGAACGCCTCCGGCTTGACTTATCCCAAGTTTAACTGCATTTGCAATCTGTTTTAAATGAATATGTCCTGGTACTATGTCTGTAAAACTGTTAGCCACTCCTATAAATGGTTTTTCCATCTCGGCATCAGTCACGCCGCATGCTCTCAAAAGGGAACGATGTGGGGCCCGCTGCATTCCCTTTTTTATTTTATCACTTCGCATTATATCACCTGTGAGTTAGAACAAATGGTAAATTGTAATAATATAAATATGTCATTTTATCTTTTAAATGCTATCTTTATAAACAATTTTAATATTAATTCATCAAATCTCAATCTTATTAATACTCATTCATCAATCAATTCCTTTTTTGGAAAATTTTTTATAGAATTTGATGTTTATGAACTAACAATTATTGTCTTCACATCCTCAAATTTTTAATCCTAATGAAATGCTTACATCCTATTTAAAGACAAAAATACGTGAAAAAACCTACAATTTAGATTATTATATTTTTAATCATATTATTGCTAAGATTACTACCATTTTTTCCGGTTATTCTTTCTTTTTGGATTATTATTTTGATTGATGGCTACAGAATGTTTTTAGGGTAACGGTTGGTTAAAATAGGGATTTGAGCATCTGCCCAATTTTTATCTTAAGTTTTCCATAAGGTGTTATGCTGTACTAATGGAGGCATAGTAATGCATATTACTGACTTTCAGCAACGCTTTTAAAACAGTTTTTAATGTTTATTTATCATTAATCATCCTTCAACGTAATATTAATGCACGGAATCTGCGGATAATGGGATATTGTGATCATATTAAAAATTACGATTTTTGGCAAACAGTTGTGTTAAATCTTTTTTTTTAAGGGTTAATATTCTGAGAATTAAATTCATGATAAATCCGAGATGAATAAAAATTCTAGTTATTTTACCAGTTAGAGGTAGCTTATAAATAACATCATGACAGAACTTTATTTTTAGTGAATCATTCTTGACAGGAATAAATACTATTACAGTTATTTAATTTACAGGTGGTTACATGCGCATACTTTTGATTCATTCTGATCATTTGAAGTACCAAACCAAATCTAAAACACGAATTGCAGAGAAAATTAGCGAAAATAAGAAAAAAGGCGAATTTCAAAATGCACTGGTTGTTTTCACTGCAGTTGAGAAAGAAGATGAGCCAAAACCGGAAGAAGTAGCTGAAAATGCAGTAAACGAGATAATCAACGTTTTTAGGAATGTCAAAGCAGAAAACATTGTAATATATCCCTATGCCCATTTAAGTTCCTCTTTAGGCTCACCAGAATCTGCTAAAAAAATTCTCAACAACCTAGAATCAAAACTGGCCAAGATGGATTTACCAGTTAGCAGAGTTCCTTTTGGATGGTACAAATCTTTCGAAGTGTCATGTAAAGGGCACCCCTTATCAGAGCTTTCAAGAAGTATTACTCCCGAATCAACTCCAAAAGAAGAAGAAAACGTGGAAAAAGGGGAAAAATCACACTTTTTTATTTTATATGATGGAGAATGCGCTGATCTTGACCAATTCAGTGATCTTAATCAAGATATGAATAAACTGATAGATTATGAATTGGGTCGAGGTGAATCAAGTGGAGAAGAACCACCCCATGTTAAACTCATGAGGGAAAAGAAATTGGCAGATTATGAACCTTCTGCTGATGTAGGACATCTTAGATGGTATCCTAAAGGTAGATTGATAAGAGATCTTCTTTCTGATTATGTTTACACACTGGTAACTGACCGAGGAGCAATGCCAGTTGAAACTCCTATCATGTACGACTTGGCTGATGATGCAATCCGTGTGCATGCTGAAAAATTTGGAGAACGCCAGTACCGTATGGGTGGAGGTAAAAAAGATCTCATGCTCAGATATGCTTGCTGTTTTGGAGCGTTCAGAGTCCTGTCTGATTCCTTTTTAACTTGGAAAAACCTCCCAGTAGGCATATATGAGTTATCAACTTACAGTTTCCGATTGGAGAAGAAAGGTGAAGTGGTAGGTTTAAAAAGACTAAGGGGATTTACCATGCCTGATTTACACACTGTTTGTGCTGACTTAACCCAATCAATGGAAGAGTTCCAAAAACAGATCGACATGTGTAAAAAGACCGGTGAAGACCTGAAAGTTAATTATGAAGTTATTTTCCGGACTACAGCTGAGTTCATGCAAGAAAACAAGGATTGGATCCACCATGCCGCACAAAAGATAGGCAAACCAGTTCTTTTGGAAATTTTACCTGAAAGAAAGCATTACTGGATATGCAAAATGGATTTCGCAGCCATTGATTACCTAGGAAGGCCAATTGAAAATCCTACAATTCAGATGGACGTAGAAAGCGGAGAAAGATTTGGAATTACATATATTGACCAAAAAGAGCATGAAAATCATCCTATAATATTGCATTGCAGCCCCACTGGAAGTATTGAACGGGTTATCTGTAGTTTGCTTGAAAAATCGGCGCTAGACATGAAAGAAAAAGCCCCCATGCTGCCTTTGTGGCTTGCACCCACTCAAGTCAGGATTATTCCCATTGCCGAAAGACACTTAGAATACGTTGCCAAGTTAGCTCAAGAACTCCGTGATGCTCATATACGGGTGGATGTAGATGACCGGCCTGAAACAGTGGGTAAGAAAATCAGAAATGCTGGGGGAGAATGGGTACCATTCGTGGTAGTAATTGGAGATCGTGAACTCGAAGGTGCAGAATTAACTATAAATGTTAGAGAAACTGGTCAAAAGGTTTCCATGGGCCTTAAAGAACTAATCGACATTATTCAGCTTGAAACTAAAGGAATGCCATATCGACCATTACCTCTCCCCTTGAATATTTCTAGAAGGATCAATTTCTGATAATTATATCTTTCCAGTCCTGATGTTGCATATGAATTAATGATATATAGGGGGTTATTCCTTTGAAAAAAACTCCGGTATCTGAAATGGAAAATAGAATGGGTAAATTTAAGGAGGTCATGTCTGCAGTTGATCCTGAATGGGATATGGCTGTAATTTTTAGTAATATTAATCTTTTTTATTTCACTGGAACCATGCAAGATGGGATGCTGCTTATTCCTAGAGATGAAGAACCCACATTTTGGGTGAGGCGTAGTTACCAGAGAGCACTGGATGAATCATTTTTTCCAGATATAAAGCCAATGAATAGCTTTCGTGATGCAGCAAAACATATGTGTACACTTCCAAATAGCATACATCTTGAAACAGAAGTTGTTCCTTTAGCGCTATATCACAGATTCAAAAAACATTTTCCTTTTCAGAATTATAAACCTTTAGATTCTTGTATAGCTTCTGTCAGGGCCGTTAAAAGTGAATACGAGCTTTCATTAATGAGAAAGTCTGGAAAGATACATCAGCATGTATTGGAAGATATAGTGCCGAATATACTTTGCGAAGGGATGAATGAGGCTACTCTCGCATCCAAACTTTTTTCTATTTTAATAGATGAAGGGCACGATGCGGTTACTCGTTTTGGAATGTTTGACACCGAAATTATTGTTGGGCATGTGGGGTTTGGTGAAAGTTCACTTTATCCAACATATTTTGATGGTGCTAGTGGAAATAAGGGGCTTAGTCCCGCGGCACCAGTTTTGGGAAGCCGTGACCGGAAATTGAGGAGGGGAGATCTTGTTTTCGTAGATGTTGGTTGTGGAGTTGATGGTTATAACACTGATAAGACTATGACTTACATGTTCGGCTGTTCATTGCCTCAGCACGCCATTGAAGCACACCAAAAGTGTGTTGAAATACAAAATGAGATTGCAAAAATGCTTAAACCAGGAGCAATTCCTTCTGAGATTTATAGGAAAATAATGGATAATTTGGATGATAAATTCCTTGAAAACTTTATGGGTTTTGGAGAACACAAGGTAAAATTTATTGGACATGGAATAGGTTTATTAATTGATGAAACTCCAGTTATTGCAGAAAAATTTGACGAACCAATTCAAGAGGGGATGGTATTTGCGGTGGAACCTAAAAAAGGCATCGAAAATATTGGAATGGTTGGAATCGAAAACACTTTTTTGGTTACTCCCTATGGAGGGGAATGCATTACTGGAACTAGTCCTGGTTTGATTCCAGTTTTTTAGATATACGCATTTTCTCATTTAAATTTATGATATTAGCATTTTTATCTAGATCTCCCCAGACTTGGTGAAAACTATAAATATTATAACTTATAACTTATAATTTATAAGATTTAGGAGATCAATTATGGCGGAAGTTATAGCAATTTTAAATCAGAAGGGAGGTTGTGGTAAAACCACCACTGCAGTTAATCTTTCTACTTCATTAGCACTTTATGGAAAGAACATATTGGTTATAGACATGGATCCTCAAGCTAATGCTACCACTGCATTTGGTTTGGAGAAAAATGAAGATAATTCAATATATCGAGTTTTAACAGGACAACAAACTCTGGATGAGGCTATTGTTGCAACTAAAATATCAGGATTAGATCTTCTTCCCAGCCACATCTCTCTGAGTGGTGCCGAAATCGAACTTAGCAAGGATATAGGATTTCCATTTATTCTTAAAGAGACTATGGATGATGTTCAGGAGAATTACGATTATATTTTTTTGGATGTGCCGCCTTCCTTAGGTATACTGACAATAAATTCATTAGTAGCTGCTGATAGTGTCATAATTCCAATTCAAGCTGAATTTTATGCATTAGAAGGAATGGCTGATCTGTTAGATGCCATGAACTTAGTGGAAACTCGTTTAAACAGTCCTTCACCCATCAAAGGAATCTTAATCACCCTTTATGATTCTCGAACTAGGTTAGGTAGGGATGTTTACCAGAATGTAAAGCAATTCTTTGGTGAGACAGAGTATATCTTTAACACAACGATCCCTCGTAATGTGAAGCTGGCTGAAGCACCTAGCCATGGCAAACCATGTGTAATTTATGATGAGGAATGTGTTGGAACTGAAGCATATAATGACCTTGCCAAGGAAATTTTAACAATGAACGGGCAAGGAACGGAGGAAGCATAATGACTCCATCAAAAAAGAGTGAAAAAGCATTAGGTAAGGGATTAGACGCTTTAATTCGTAAAGAAAAATCAGAATCTACCGTAAATACGAAAAAATCTCCTATGAAGGGGAACGTTTCGATTAAAGGTTCTGCTATAGAAAAACCAAAGACAAGAAAAGTCAGGAAAACTCAAGAAGATCCTTACAAAATGATTTTTGAAGGTGTTGTACTAGAAGTTCGCAAGAATCCGCGCATATCCCTTTGGTCAGCAAAATCCGCAGCCGTTTTTAGATTTTTAAAAAAAACTAAACCTGCATTTAGTATTAGCAAAGAGGCGTCAGTGCTTATTGAAGAAGCCGTGCAACAGAAGTATCCTGAAATCTGGGAATTGTTTGAAGACGAAGAATTTTAATTTTTTTAAATTTTCTCATGAGGTTACGATTATCAGAGAAAAAAATCTTTCAATATCCTGTTCAACATATTAATTAATAGCTATACTACTTTAAAAATTGATTAACTATTTGACACATTGATCTTGATAAAAGATGATTTTTGATTTGAATATCACAAAAATTGATTTTCTATTGTTGCGTCTAGAACTCTAATCAAAAATATGAAATGACATGAATTATAACATATAAGTTATAACTAATAACTTAGAACTTATAAGACAATGTTGTTTGATGATTTTTATCAAGTTTTAAGAATGGCTCTGCTCTTTTAACAACCACCCCTAACCTTTTAATCTCATCCAATTTCGTAAATTTCATTCCATTTTTCCTTGCTTCAATAATCTTTCTCGCAGAAATTTTACCTATTCCTGGAACACGAAGTAATTCTTTAAAACTAGCTTCATTTATTTCCATGGGGAACAATTCTTTATGGAGTTTGGCCCAGACCAATTTTGGATCATCATCCAAGAAAAGAAATCCATCATCATCCAACACCAACTCATCAAAAGAAAAACCATACGAATTTAAGAGAAACTGAGCCTGATACAAACGAGGTGTTCGATTATCAGCAGGTTTTTCATGCTCTTCCATCGGAGTCTTTTTCAGAGGTTCAAAGGGGCTTAAATAACTTAAATTTATATTCAGATGTTTATTCAGCCATTCGGCCCGTTTGAGTATGTCTTGATCTGTTTCATCATTAGCACCCACAATTAACTGTGTACTTTGGCCAGAAGGCGCCATTTGAGGGTGGCGTTTCTTCAAACGTTCGATCCATTTCATTCTACGCAAAACATCATTATGATAATCTTTGGTACTAGTGAGTTCTTCAAAACCAGAAGAAGTAGCTGATTCGAGGTTTACACTGACCCGGTCAGCAAGGCTCATTGCCCTTTTTATCATATCATAAGAAGCCCCTGGAATTATTTTCAAGTGTATATATCCACGGTATTCATATTCTAATCGTAACTTCCTGGCCACAGCAATCATTTTTTCCATGGCTTGATCAGCATCTCCCGGCATTCCTGAACTTAAAAAAAGTCCTTCCGCATAATGATTCTGATAGTAATGAAGGAAAACCGTTATTAATTCTTCTGGAGTGAATTCAATTCTCTCAAAACGATTGTGGCAATGGTTTATGCAGTAATTACAATCATTAGTGCAAAAATTACTCATTAAAACCTTGAATAATGGAACTTGACAACCACCTTGTGTTCGTGCATTATAAATTCCTGGAAGATTTTTGGATGTGAAATTTTCCTGGTTTAAACTCACATAGTTACAAAGGTCGTATTGTGAGGCCTCCCCTAGAATGCGTAGTTTTTCTATGTCCATCATTTTTTTTATGTTTTTAATGATTAATATACAATTTCAAAAAGAGGTATTGGGAAGTATTTAACCTTCTTTGTCTGAAATAAACATCTATCTATAATTTAGCATCTATTAACCCTCTATGTTTTTAAAGCATTGATAACAATTCATAGTATATGCGTATTGTCTTAGCTGGAACAGGAAGTGCAGTGGGGAAAACAACAGTCTCCACAGGAATTATGAAAGCTCTCTCAGAAGAACAGAGAGTTCAACCTTTCAAGGTAGGTCCGGATTATATTGATCCCACTTACCATACTCTAGCCACAGGCAATATCAGCCGAAACCTGGACTCATTTTTCATGAGTTACCCCCAGATCAGGGAGGCTTTTGAAAGGGCTTTAAAGATCTCAAACTCCAACATGGGAATTATTGAGGGTGTAAGGGGTCTTTATGAAGGTATTAGTCCTATTGAGGACGTTGGCAACACAGCTTCCATAGCAAAAGCACTTAATTCTCCTGTTATCCTTATTTTGAACTCTCGAAGCTTAGTGAAAAGTGCTGCTGCAGTGGTTATTGGATTTAAAACTCTAGATCCATCTATCAAGATTGAAGGGGTCATTTTGAATTTAGTAAAAAATCGTAAACACTACCTTAAAACCAAGGAAGCTGTTGAAAAACTAGCTAATACTCAAGTCATTGGAGGAATACCACGTGATGAATCTATTAGTGTGGAACAAAGACATTTAGGTTTGGTGCCGGCCGTTGAACATGATAGCATATTACGCAACATCGAAGATTGGGGTCAGGTTATGGGGGAAAATATTGACCTAGACGCCCTCATGGCCATAATGAAAGCAGCAGGAAAACTCCCTGATGGACGTGAGCCACTATTCCATAAAAAAAATAAGAAAAAGCTTAAAATCGGCATAGCAAAAGATGAAGTATTCTCTTTTTATTATCAGGATAATTTGGAATCTTTCGAAGCTAACAACGCTGACTTAGTATATTTCAGCCCTTTACATGATGATGCTGTGCCAGATGTGGATGGTATCTACATTGGTGGGGGTTACCCTGAAATTTTTGCCAAAGAACTTTCAGCTAACCAGTCAATGCGCACTTCTATGAAAAAATATCATGAAAACAACCAACCTATATATGCTGAGTGTGGAGGGCTCATGTACTTAACCCGTTCAATAAACCATCAGGAAATGTGTAATATTTTTCCTTATCAATCCCACATGACCAAAAAACCACAAGCATTAAGTTACGTTGTTGCCAAAGCGATTCAAGATAATATTATCATCCCAGGGGGGGAGATGTTCCATGGTCACGAATTCCACTACTCGAAACTGGAATTGGAAGGTCAAAAACCAAAATTTGCATTCGATATTTTGAGGGGTCGAGGAGTGACTGATTCCATGGACGGGCTTATGAGTAAGAACACTTTAGCCAGTTACGTTCATACTCATGTGGCAGCTTGCCCAACTTTCGCCACTCAAATTATTAAAAGTGCATTAGGAGATTTTTAATATATTTTTTACATTTTCCAATGTAAATGAGTGGTCTTTTGTTTAAAAACTTGCAGTGATTGATTATATAAGGTCTACAGTAGAAACAAAAATCTTGTAGATCTCAAAATTGCTATTATTCATCTTATTATTTGTGCCAGAAAATGTAAGAAACATTTCTACTGTAGACCGATAGTGCTCGGTGAATTTGCTGAATTTGTGATTTTGCACTGTATTTATTCTACAGTAGAAGTAAATAAGTTGGATCAGCATAACAAATAATGTCATATTGTTAGAATCCCGCAGGAGCTTAAACACAAACGAAATAATATAAGCTAAAAAAGGCAATAAAAGAATTTGAGATTAAGTAGTAGATAATTTAAAAATATAAAATTCTGGATATTCAATTTAGACCACTACAATCTGCATCAAAAATAGCAATTCTAATTAAGAATACACTCATATCTTAATCCACATCATATCATATACCTTACTTCATCATGAAGAATATATTCAGGAGCATTATTCATGAAGTTTTCAGAATTAAAAAGAGTTGATCTATTTTCACCATACATTTTGGTGCTAATAATTGTAATATATGTATTATTAGCAGCCATTGCATATCAAGAGCACTTGAGAAATCTTCAATGGATTTCAAGCACATCTTTTCTCTACATTTTTATTGGAACCTTATTTTTCACAATAGGTGTATTTGTTCCTAAAATAATTCACGATCATAGTGTGAAACTAAAATCTATTTTTAGGGATCTTAAAGTCACTGAAGATAATTCTGAACAATGGTACAACAAATGCCGTGTCTTGTTAGATGAAAGGGTATTGTTAGCCGCAGTATTCATTGCTATTTTTCTACAAGGTCTTAACATCTATCTTCTGGGAGGCATACCAATTTTAAGTGGATATCTGAAATTTAAAGCCACCACTGACTTATGGCGCATTGCATATCCCCTTTTTTTGCCTGCCATTACAATTCTACTGGCTAAATATCCTCGTAAATGGTACTATGTAATCTTCATAATAGGTCTGGTTGTATTTGCCATTAATGGATATCGTACCACTACCATGGCCATTCTCATAAGTGCTTTCATCACCTTATATTACACTCGCAAAATGAAAACCACCTATGTATTAATTTCAATACTTATTATTGCTTTAATTGGAATAGCAGCAGGATATATAGCTGTAATGTCAATTCAATGGCAACAATGGAGTTTAAACCCATTACAACTAGTTGCTTACCGCGCTGGATTCACCATGATGGTATTTGACAAGATCGTGCACATGGCTGGAGCTACTGGAGGAGACTTGATCCATCAAGCCCTTACCACTGGACACCCACGAGTTACTGTGGGACATGTCGTTTTGAACTATCCAGTAGGGGGAAATACTCCCACAACCAGCATTACATCCACAATTTTTGGACCAGCAGTACTGGACTTTGGATTATATGCCATGATTGTGCAGATGTTTGTTATGGGAGTGGTGTTGAAAATAATCCATGCCACACACCAGAAAGCAAACGGAGCGCTCACAGCTTTATATGCAATTGTACTCACCCATACGATGATTTGGGTCGAGACTGGCCCCACCGATAGTGTAGTCTATCTATTCTATATTTTAGCCATTGTTGCAGTGATAATATATGCAATCCAGCTTTTTAGAATATCCCAGAAAAACCAACAAATTAAATGACTTTCATTTTTTTGGGGTGATTTAAATATTTTTTAAATCATTATCAAATTTTTTAGATAAAAGTTACACTTGAAACCCATGTCTAACTTGTTGAAATAGTATCACAAAATTCTTGAAAAAAAAACAACTATACGTATATAAATAAAATTAATTCTCGTTTGGTGTTATTGAGATATGTTATTGGGAATACAAATCTTTGGAAACCGCAGTGGTTTTTGTAACTCTGTTGGTATATACTAACCTCCAAATTGGCATGCAATATAAAAGTTAACACCCTAATAGAAAAATTTTCTATTTATTTACTATTATCCATGTGAACTATCATCAACACATCCAGAGACGGATATTAGGGCTCAAAATATAATAATCATTAGAATATTTACAAAAAATTTCATAATAATGCCTATTCAAATAGTGTTTTTTTTTATAAATGTATTTTAAATCAATTCATTGTAACTCCTTTATATCACAGCAATCTGTTTTTAAACTTTTTCGCAAACTCAAAAATCTCATATATAAATCTTCCCCTATAAATTAAATGAAAAAATACTTATGCCGATCTTCCAAATAGCAAAACGGTGATAATATGGTAGTAAAAATAGGAGTTATTAAATGCGGTAACTTAGGTACCTCTCCTGTCATTGACTTAGTACTAGACGAGAGGGCCGATAGGCCTAACATAGACGTTAGAGGTGTAGGTTCTGGAGCAAAGATGAACCCAGAACAAATCGAAGAAGCCGTGCCAAAAATAAAAGATTTCGACCCAGATTTTGTTGTATTTATCAGCCCAAACCCTGGTGCTCCTGGCCCTGCCCGAGCAAGGGAACTGTTATCTGAATTCGACATCCCGGCAGTCATCGTTGGTGACGCTCCTGGAATGGGTAAAAGAGAAGAAATGGATGAACAAGGCTTAGGATACATGATCGTACTAGGTGACCCAATGATTGGTGCCCGAAGAGAATTCTTAGATCCTACTGAAATGGCATCATTCAACGCTGATGTGATCAAGGTTCTAGCTGCTACTGGAGCATACCGTGTTGTCCAGGAAACCCTAGACGGAATGATCGCTGCCTGTGAAGCTGGAAGCGATGTGGAACTACCAAAAGTAGTCATCGACGCAGCAAAAGCCACAGAAGCAGGTGGATTCACCAACCCATACGCCAAAGCCAAAGCCATGGCAGCATACGAAATCGCCGCCAAAGTAGGTGATGTTGACCTCAAAGGATGTTTCATGGTTAAAGAAATGGAAAAATACGTACCAATAGTGGCTTCTGCCCACGAAATGATTGCAGCCGCCGCCAAGTTAGCTGTGGAAGCTCGTGAAATTGAAAAAGCTAACGACACTGTACTACGTAAACCACACGGTGGAGAAGGCCAGACCTTATCCAAAACCGAGTTAGTTTCCAAACCACAGTAAATGAGTATTTGAGCGGTCCATCTGGGCTGCTTATTTTTAATTTTAATTTATTATTTTTCAAATCCTTTTTTTAATCATAATCTCATTCCTTCATACCAGTTTTCACATAACATGCTCAGGCGGTATAATGATTGAAAATATTATAGAACGATTTTCTAAAGCAGCCAGCATGCAACGCTGGAACGACCACATTCGCCCTGTTGAATTTACTGAATTGGATAAACAGGCACATAAAATGGTTATAGCGTATGTAATAGCTAGATTTGAGGAAGAACGCATGGGTCAGGGTAGTGTGGACTGGATAGCCCTAATAGAAGGTGGAATTTTTGAATTTTTGCACCGAACAGTTTTAACTGATATTAAACCACCAGTATTTCATCGAATGATGAAAGAAAAAGGTTATGAACTTAATAAACATGTTTTTGAAAAGCTTGAGATGGATATGGATGGTTTGGATAAAAACTTTCAGCAAAGATTTAAAGATTATTATCTAAAAAGTACCAACACTCTTGAACGGCGGATTTTAAGAGCAGCTCACTATTTAGCCACACAATGGGAGTTCAAAATTATCTATCATACCGCGCCTTTCATTTATGGTATTGATAAGACCAAAGAGAACATTGAAAACCAGATTGAAGATCATTATGACCTAATTGGTGTTCAAAAGATACTCTTGGGTAAAAAATCCTTTGGGTTCATTGATCTTTGTGGCCAGCTCCGTTTTCAGAAGCGTTGGGCTCATATTCCTAGAATACCAGAGACTTCGGTGCTGGGGCACATGTTCATTGTAGCCGCCACCAGTTACCTCTGTACTATGGAGATGGGTATTGAAGCATGCTCCAAACGTTTATATAACAACTTCTACGCTGGTCTCTTCCATGATTTGCCAGAAGTTCTTACAAAAGACATCATATCACCAGTTAAAGGATCTGTTGAAGGGCTTAAAGATATTATTAAGGATTATGAAGATTTTCAAATGAATGAAGAGCTTTTACCTCTTTTACCGCGGCCTTGGCATGAAGACATGAAATATTTTTCTGAATCAGAATTTAACAATAAGATAAAAAAGAACCAAAAAGTCTTGTTAGGTATTAGTTTCCATGATATTAATGAAAAATACAATAAAAACGAATATCATCCTTTGGATGGAGAACTTCTTCATGTTGTTGATCGTTTAGCTGCTTTCATCGAGGCTAAACTTTCCATTGATCATGGTATCAAATCTGAAGAACTAGAAAAAGCAGCAGAAAATATATTTCAGGAATACAATGGGCTGAAGATTTCAGGAATAGATTTTGGAAGGATTTTTAATTATTTCAGATAGATTTAAAGAAATACATTAGGTTTACAATAAAGAACTTCAAAAGATTAGACTTTATAAAGGAGAGAACTCGAAATGGAACCTCAATTTGTAACTTGTCTAAACTGTATAGATGGTCGAGCTCAGTTGCCAGTTATACAATGGATCGCTAAGAATTACCCAGTTGACTTTGTGGACATGATCACTGAACCCGGTATGGATGGAATACTGGCAGACGAAGATTCCAACCTGGACGAAATTTTAAGAAAGTTGGATCTTTCCAGGGATGCCCATAACACTGATGAACTGTTTATAGTAGGACATTACGATTGTGCTGTAAATCCAGTGGATACGCAAACTCACCATGAACAAATTAAACAAGCAGTGATGCGAGTGAAAATGCTACGACCTCACTTTGAAGTTTATGGATTATGGCTAGCAAATCAACATTCAGTTGAATTAGTATTTTAAAAAAATTTATTCAACTATATAAAAAAGCATAACTCCCCTTTTAATTCTCGTTAATTAGTTTTTGGGCAAATTCTTTAGTCATTGTTTCCCATTCACCACTTTTTTGTGCACTGCCACCGATAATTAGTTTGTCAATAAACTCCATTTCTTTTGCTTCCAGACCATTCCGTATCTGAATGGTGGCTAATTGATTCCCATCCCCTCCCATGGTAACCAGAACTGCAAATTTTTTGCCTGAAGTGTTAACCAATTCATCTAAGTACTGGATAACACCAGGAGTTGTACGACCGGCCCAGATAGGGCAACAAACAATCAAACAATCATAGTCATCAATATCTGTAGTGCAAGGTTTGATTGGCCATTTTTTTTCTAAATATGCGTGTATGGCTTTTATCAAATACCACCGATCTTTAACAGGTTCAATACGTGTGAAATCTGCATTTATCTCTTTTTGTAGTTTCTCAGCAACAGTCAATGTTTTCCCGGAATGGGAGTAGCAAGCAATTAAACTTTTCATGTTTTTCTTCTCCTTAGTTTCTTAATCTCTTTAAATTCAGCATTAATTATATTTTTTTATAAAACACCTTTGGTGCTGGGCATTTGTTCGTGAACCACGCGAGTTGCGTCAAACAGAGCCCGAGCCAATGCTTTGAACAGAGCTTCTACTTGATGATGGTCATTTTCCCCTTCACAGCGGGCATGAAGGTTTATTTTCCCGGTTTGGGCAAAAGACTCAAAAAAATGACTTACATTTTCAGTACTGAGATCTCCTACTTTATATTGGTGAAAATTCATGTCTAAAACAGTGTAATTCCGACCAGAGAGATCTATGGCCACCATTGCCAGAGATTCATCCATAGGTATCAGTGCATGGGCCATTCGCCTGATTCCTTTTTTATCTCCCATGGCTTCTTGAAGGGCCTCTCCCAGCACTATTCCCACATCTTCTATTGTGTGGTGGTCATCTATTTCAATATCCCCGATGGCTTCAACTTTAAGATCAAAGAGGCTATGTCTGGCAAATGATTCTAGCATATGGTTGAAAAAATGGATTCCTGTTTCCACACTGTATTGGCCGGTACCATCGATATTTAGTTCAAGACATATTTCTGTTTCAGAAGTTTTCCTTTGTATTTTACTTTTTCGCATCATTTGGGGCATCCCTCACTATAGTAATTGCATCTTCCGGGCATTTAGAAGCACAAATAGTGCACAAGTGACAGTAACGGAGATTAGTGGCCACGGCATTCTGATTCACATTCCAGATCTTGGGGCCTTTGGGGCATGATTCTTTACAGATCCCACAACCAGTGCATTTTTCTTCATCAACATCAATCCTCATGAAATCTCCTTTACTAATAACTTATAACTTATAATTACTAATTCATTTTTTAAAATTTGATTTAATTTACGTTTGAAACATTTAATCTTATTAACGCTCTTATGGAGTTATAAGATATAACTTATAACTTATAATTTTTATACCAGATTCATGTTCATTCACTGGTATTTTTCCAAAAATTCATGAAACCTCTTAATTGTTTTATTGAGACTTCTGAATCCTTCTTCATCTTCTTTAACACCTTTTAAAGTGTCATGAGACCAAAAATTTGCTCCAAGATTGGAACCGAAAGGCCCCCCACTAACTGGTATGGCACCATTTAAAATGAAAAAAGTCATTATCTGTTGAATTGCCAATTCTTGACCTCCAATACGATCTCCACCAACAGTGATTGCCATTCCCACTTTATGTTTAAGGAAGTCGATGTCAGCTGCTGCCGCCGCCCTGGTACGGTCCATGATTGCTTTGATCTGGGCAGTGACACCACCATTATAAACTGGGGTGGCTATTATAATTCCTTGAACATCTTTAAAAATCGGATAAAGTTCATACATGTCATCTTTCAAAATACATTCTTTTTCACGTATGCAATAGTCACAGTTTCGGCAGGGGCTTATGTTTTTCCCCCGAACCGTGAATAATTCGGTTTTGCAACCCCTTTCTTCCATCAAATTCAGAGCTTCTCTTAATACATGTTCTGTGGACTGTTTCCTAGGACTCCCGGATATTCCTAAAATTGTCTTGTTCACCATTAATTCCCCCACATAATGATTATTTGAATTTATTAAGTTTTAACTTTTTTCTCATCAACATTAAATTTTTATTGCCTTTAACTTAACAATTTTAAAAAAGTACATCTAATTTAATTCCAAAATCAGAAATCTGTTTTTATTTTGTTGGAAAAATCTAGTAATTATAGAATTATAGATTTTTTTAATGTTTATTTAAAGAATAATGTAAAAAATGAATTAAGAGCAATAAAAAGAAAAGTTCTTATTATAATGATTCGTCTTCGTCCAGTGCTAACCGCATGGTATCTGGGTCTTGGGGCATCTTCTCCAGGAAGTCGTCTGCTGCTCTACGAACATCTCGGGAGCCGATAATGTAACGACCCACCACAATTATATCTGCATTGCTATTTAATGCTTGTTCCATTTTATTTGGCACAATTCCTCCAGCAACAGCCACCAAACCATTATTGCCAATAATTTCTTTAATCTGGTTAATGTTGCCCCACTCTGTTAGGTCTTCTTGTTCTTCACCACGTTCCGCTTTCATAGTTTCCAAATCCACATTGCGGTGAAGTAGCACAATATCAGGTTTGTAACTGAGCATTTCGAGCTTTTCAGTGAAGTTTTCCACATTCATCATGTCCAAAATGGAATAAATACCTTGTTTTTGAGCTTCATGCACTGCTTTTTCAATTGACTCCTGAGTACCAAGGCCAGATATAGCCACAGCATCGGCAGTCTCATCAGCAGCCATTTTAACTTCTATTCGGCCCACATCGAGGGTTTTAAGGTCGGCAATGATAAATGCATCTTTTTTGAGCTCTCGGATTTTGCTGACAATTCCCACTCCAAATTTCTTAACCAGTGGAGTACCTGCTTCAATAAGGATTCGTTCCCTGTCTGGTAGGCTGTCAATAATGCGCTCCATTTCCTGTAAGTTATCTAAATCAAGAGCCACTTGCAAGTATGGAGGTTTCCATAATCTTGTAACTTTGAAGCCCATTATAGGATGTGCTCCTCTGTCTTTTTCTGCCAACACTTTTTCCACAGATGGATATCCTTCCATGGCTCTTCTTATGGCCAATTTAGTAGCCCCATAATTGTACTGGTAGATTTTACGGAAATCTGAAGCTTCAGGATGGATGAACACGCTGATAATTATGACTAGTTCTTCTGCATTTTCCGCAGGCAAAATTCCTTCTTCCACAGCATCAGCTACTGCCCTACCCACTGCAGTTTGAGCAGGTCCAAAAATTTTGTTAGCATCATCAAGGCAGCGTACACTGACTTTAGGCACTATGAGAGTTGCTGGTTTGGTCATCAAGTTAGGCCTGACCACTGACAGTAAGGGTGTGTGGCCCAGTGAGAGGTTGGCCATGTTGTTTACAAAGGCTGTCCCAGCAGGACCGTTTTTATCTCCAATTACCAAATCAATGTGAGCTATTTCATTACCATTTCCGATCAAAGCTTCCCCTATTAGGTACATAAACATGATCCTCCTTTTCTAAGTCTCTATTTAATCTATTGGTTAACTGGTATAAATAGGGTTTGATGAAATGGTTCATCCGCGATTATGAAAACTACAAAGAAATAAGTAAAAGTGTTAAAAATGATGAATGACTGAATTTGCGAGTAAAGGAAATAAATTCAAAAAAAAAATAAAAAAAAGAAGTAAGATGATTAATCTACTATTTTACCTTCTAGATAATCATCGTAACCTGCTAGATCCAAGAGACCGTGACCTGAAAAGTTTATAACAATATTTTTTTCTTCACCAGTCTTCTTACATTTAAGGGCCTCATCAATTCCAGTTTTTATAGCATGACAAGTTTCTGGGGCGGGAACAATTCCTTCAGTTCGGGCAAAAAGCACTCCACTCTTGAATACTCCGGTTTGAGGAATTGCTCTTGGCTCCACAATGCCTTCATGTACAAGTAAAGCAACTAATGGTGACATGCCATGGTAACGCAAGCCGCCAGCATGATCTGATGGTGGTATGAAATCATGGCCCATGGAATACATCTTGATGAGGGGTGTAAGTCCGGCAGTGTCTCCAAAGTCGTAACAGTATTCTCCTTTGGTTAGGGTTGGGCAGTGAGATGGCTCAACTGCAATGAATTTGCAGTCTATTTTTTCGTCTAAATGGTCTTTGATGAAGGGGAATGTAGCTCCAGCAAAGTTACTTCCACCACCAACACAACCAACCATTACATCGGGAGTTTCATCGAATACTTCAAGTTGTTTTTGTATTTCCTGACCAATAACTGTTTGATGCAACATCACATGATTTAGGACACTTCCCAAGGAATAATTCACTTTTTCATCATTTAAAGCATCTTCAATAGCCTCCGAAATAGCCACACCAAGGGTTCCAGGATGGTCTGGATTTTCTCTTAGAACTTTTCTACCAAAATCAGTCTTATCACTGGGTGATGGTAATATTTCCCCATCATAAAGTTCCATAATAGTTTTACGGTATGGTTTTTGGTCAAAGGACACTCTAACCATATAAACTGTGCAATCAATACCCATAAGTTTGCATGCTAATGAAAGCGCAGTTCCCCATTGTCCTGCACCCGTCTCAGTAGTTAAACGTTCTATTCCATCTTGTTTAGCATAGTAAGCTTGTGCTATAGCAGTGTTTAACTTGTGACTTCCAGTGGGGGAGGTGTCTTCTCTTTTGTAGAATATTTTTGCCGGGGTTTCTAGATATGCTTCCAAGGCTTTAGCTCTGACTAGGGGGCTGGGCCGCCCCATTTGCATGTAAATATCTCTTACTTCCTTTGGAATATCAATATACCTTTCTGTGGATAATTCCTGCTCTAGCACACCTTTTGAAAATATTTTTGGAAGATTTTCAAGTTGTTTACCTTCTTCGGTCTGATCATATGGTGGAAATTCAACAGGAAGATCCGCTGCTATGTTATACCATTTTTTCGGGATTTCTTTTTCGGTTAATTTTACACTGTACATGCATTTCACCTCATTTTTGCATAGTATTAAAAAATTTATTATATTATGACAATCATCACAATTGGGATTTAATATAAAAATCAAATTATAATATCTTCCATCCAGTTTTTGTCATTTATAAATCTTTTTAAACATTAATTTTTTTGGCAAATATTATTAGGTCTAACACCAAAATATAACCAGAGTACTATTTAAATCTTTGTTGTATATATTTGTACTTCATCTTGTGATTCTATTATATAATGCGCATGAACATAACAGTAAAACATGAAAATACTGGCAATTGATGTGGGTACAGGGACCCAAGATATAATGCTGCATGACACTAACCACTCTATTGAAAACTCAGTGAAGATGGTTCTCCCTTCTCCCACCAAAATAATGGCGGATAGGATAAAAAGACATCATCATGATCTTTTCTTAACTGGTGATACCATGGGTGGTGGTCCAGTAAACAAAGCCATTAAAAATCACCTTGATAAAGGTTATCGGGTACTGATGACAGAACAAGCGGCTCGAACAGTTAGGGATGATTTAGAACGAGTAAAATCAATGGGCATTGAAATTGTTCCATCTGGGGCAACACACCCCCAAATTGCAAAATTAGAGCTTAAAGATGTTGATTTACAAGCTATTAGTGGGGCATTATCCAATTTCGATGTCAAAATGGAATTCGACCATATTGGGGTGGCAGTACAGGATCATGGTTATCAAGAGGGAACTGGTGACAGAAACTTTCGGTTTGAAAAGATCAAAGAGAACCTTGATGTTCCTCGCTCTCCTGAAAATTTTGCATATCATGATAAAGTCCCAGAATACTTCACCCGTATGCAAGGGGTTTTAAGGACTCTCAAAGAATACCATCCAACAATTATGGACTCCAAATTTGCATCAATATCTGGAGCCACTCTTGACACCACGGTTGCTGAGATGAATAGATATGTGGCTATGGATGTGGGCAATGGGCATACATTAGCTGCTTCATTTAAAGAAGGAAAAATTAATGGAGTTTTTGAACACCACACCGGACTTCTTACTCCTCAAAGGATAGAAGAACTAGTGACCCGTCTTTCAGAAGGATCAATAACTCATGCGGAGGTTCATAGTGAAGGTGGGCATGGGGCATGGGCAGTCAAAGGAATAGGGACTTTTGACTGTGTAGTAGCAACTGGGCCAAAACGTGCTATTCTTAAAGAAACAGATCTGGAAATTTACAACGCTGCACCAGGAGGGGACGTGATGATGACTGGTCCTGCTGGACTAATACAAACAATTATGCATAGGAGATAATTAATGATCATTGACCCCCACATTCACAGTACATACTCTGGAGACTCTACCGCATCTGTAAAAGACATTATAAAACATTCCCGAAAAATTGGTTTAGATGCAATAGCCATTGCTGACCATAATTCCCTCAAAGGTTCTGAAGTAGCTTTAAAAAATTATGGGAAAATGGATGATCTGGTGATCATACCCGCCATGGAGGTATCAACAAGTAAAGGACACATTGTGGCCTTAGGCATAAGTGAAGAGATACCGAAAGGAATCTCTCCTGAAGAAACTGTTGATCTCATTCGAATTCAGGGAGGAATTGCAGTGGCAGCCCATCCATTTGTTACTTATCGTGAAGGACTGTTTACCCAAGTAAAATATGTAGATGTGGATGCCATGGAAACTCTGAACTCACGTTACATTTTTGGATATTCAAATTGGCGAGCTAAAAAAATGGCCATAGAAAAGAAAATTCCCCAAATAGGTGCTAGTGATGCACACTTTCTAGGGGCCATAGGCAGCTGTGTTACCCAACTGGAAGCAGATTTTTCAGTAGATGGCATTATCAAAGGAATTCTATCTGGGAAGACCAATGTTTTCGGAGATCGGACTCCCCTACCACTCATCCTGAAAGAAGTTATAAACAAGAAGATCAAACGAATTTAAGAGATTTTTCATTTTAATAATATTTAACAAGTCAAGATAAGTATAAATATTCTAAATCCCTACCTAGTGTCATGTTGTTTGATTCTATCCTACAGTACATCCAGGAAAACTTTATATACTTACACCCTGGTTACACTACCTTGAATACTATAGTCTTTGGAATAATATTGGGTCTAGTAATCCTAGTAATAATCAAAATGTTCAGATGGATAGAAAAAGACCCGAAAGATCTTTTGATACCATTAATTCCCTTCATATTCTTCGGGTCCAGTGCTCGAGCACTAGTCGATAATGGAATATATCCTTTAACCTACATCATGGTAACTCCTGGAATATATGTTTTAACTGGATTATCAGCTATTTTCACATTATTAGCATCAGTTTTCATTGAACGCAAGATGGGATGGAATTATCGTTACATTATATTTATAATTGGTGCAGTTATTTGTCTTCCAAATATATATCACACTCCACACCTCAACCTCACAGCAAGTATTGAGATTTTGAGCTCATGGGGTCTAATATCACTCCCATTTATATTATTAAGTAAAAAATGGAGTCTTCTAAAGGACAAATTCAATTTAAGTATTTTATTAGCTCATTTATTAGACGCAAGCACTACCTTTATAGCTGTGGACTACTATGGGTATGCTGAACAACACGTTCTACCCAACGCACTCACTCAATTAGCAGACACTGCTATTATAATGTATCCCTTGAAAATTGCAGTCATATTACCGGCTCTTTATGTTATAGACACTTATGTTGAAGATCGAACTATTCGAAACATGTTAAAATTGGCAATATTCATTTTGGGCTTGGCACCAGGTCTCAGAAATTTCTTGAGCTTGAGCATGGGAACCTAAAATTTATTACCACTATCAAGTTTCAAGATTTTTTTCCATCACAATTTTTTTATCTAGTCCCATCTAAAGATCAGATTGACATGTCAAACCATATAGGGGACTTCCCATGTACATAGATGAGATTAAAAAAGAAATGAAAATACCCGAAAAGGTGCTAATATTCGATACCACCCTTCGTGATGGTGAACAAACGCCGGGAGTAGCTATAACTCCGGATGAAAAGATTAGAATAGCCAAAAGGCTGGACCGCTTAGGAGTAGATGTAATAGAAGTGGGATTTCCAGCTGCATCACAGGGTGAACGGAAAGCAGCCCAGCAAATTAAAAGTTTAGGTCTCAATACGCAAGTTTGTGGTTTGGCAAGAGTACTACAGGAAGACCTGGATGCTGCCTTAGACTCGGATGTGGATTACATTCACACCTTCATTGGAACATCTCCACTTCACCGGAAATACAAATTAAAGATGGACCAAGATGAAATACTCCAAAAATCAGTGCAAGCAGTGGAGTACATTAAAGACCATGGAATAATTGCTGAATTTTCAGCAGAAGATGCCACCCGCACCGAACTGGAATTCCTCCAAAAAATTTATTCTGCAGTAGAAGAAGCAGGAGCCGACATAATCAACGTGCCAGACACAGTGGGGGTCATGCTCCCAGTATCTATGCATAAACTAATAACAGACATCAAAAAAGCAGTAAAAATTCCAATCAGTGTGCACTGTCATGATGATTTTGGTTTGGCAGTGGCTAACAGCCTTTCGGCAGTGGAAGCTGGTGCTCAGCAAGTTCATGCAACAATCAACGGATTAGGGGAAAGAGCAGGAAACACTTCCCTGGAAGAGGTTGTAATGGCCCTTATGATCAATTATGGAATTAAAACTAACATCAACACTGAACTTTTAGTGGGAACTTCTGAACTCGTTTCCAGAATCACTGGAGTGAAAATGCCTCCAAATAAGGCTATAGTTGGAGATAATGCCTTTGCCCACGAAGCAGGAATACATGTCCACGGAGTTTTGCAGAAAGCAGAGACATATGAGCCCTTGAAACCAGAAATGGTAGGTCACACCCGCCGCATAATCATGGGAAAACATACTGGGGCCCGTGCAATACGGTCTAAACTGGATGATTATGGAATTGAAATGGATGAAGATCAGTTCTGCAGCCTATATGATCAAGTGAAAAAACTGGGAGATAAGGGAAAAATGATTACAGACGCAGATCTGCAAGCACTGGCTGAAACAGTAATAGGAAGACCTAAAGAGGAAAAAGTAAGATTAGAAGGTTTCACTGTGATTACTGGGGACAACGTTCTTCCCACAGCCACGGTGAAACTTAACATTGACGGCCAGATAAAAACCGCAGCTAAAACAGGGGTGGGTCCAGTTGACGCTGCCATAAATGCTATTCAAAGTTTAGTGGGAGAAACAGCTGATATAGAGCTAAAAGAATACCATATTGAAGCGATAACTGGGGGAACAAATGCACTAGCTGAGGTATTTGTAATTCTAGCAGATAACGAAGGTAACAGCGCTACAGGACGATCTACTGTGGAAGACGTGGTAATGGCCAGTGTTGAAGCTGTTTTAGATGCAATAAACAAGATTCTTATAGGAAGATAAAACTACTGGAATTCATTACTACTTTAAAAATCCTTATATTAAAGCAACGATATAGTAAAGAAAGAATATCATATTTACCTAACCATTGTATATTTGTATATAATATAGTCAGGAGTGCAGATGGTGTGACTCGTGCAACAATTTTAGTGGTGGAAGACGAAAGGATCACCGCCGAAGATATCAAAGCAGGACTGGTATCTGCCGGATATAAGGTGCCTATTATTTGTTCTACAGGGGAAGGCGCAGTTCGTCAAGCAGCTAGGCTGGAACCTGATTTAGTTCTAATGGATATTAAATTGAAAGGAGAAATGGATGGTATTGAGGCAGCTGCTGAGATCAGAAAGGTACAAGATATTCCAGTTATCTACCTAACTGCTTATTCCGATGAAAAAACAGTAGAAAGAGCTAAACTAACTGAACCATCAGGGTTTTTGGTTAAAGGGCAAGGAATGTTAAGCAAACCATTTGAAGAACGTGAACTTCATGCTGCCATAGAAATAACTCTTTACAGGCACCAGATGGAGAAAGAGCACGATCAAATTTCTGGTGCTATGTTACAGAAAACATCAGAAGCAGTTATTGCCACCAATTCCACAGGACAAATCAGATTTATTAATGCTTTAGCAGAGAATTTAACTGGTTGGACTAAAGCAGAAGTTCTTGGAAAGGATATAACAGAAATTTTCCCGCTTTTGAAAGAAGTAACTTATGAGTGTTCACTGGCAGAGGCTTTAACATCAGATGAAGAACCTAAACTCATTTCACAGGGAGGGGGTCATGTTTTTGTAAACGGCACCATTACTCCTATCAAAGATAACCAACAGCGTGTAAATGGGTTGGTAGTAGCATTTACCGCTAAACAATAGTGTTAAGCATATTCTGATCATAGGGGAGTAGAATAGGGAGGTAAATAAAGTGTCGACTGTGAAAATTCTTGTAGTGGAAGACGAAAGAATTACTGCTGAAGATATGAGAAAAGCCCTCAATAGTGTGGGTTACGAGGTTCCAGCCATTGTTTCTTCAGGAGAAGATGCAATCAAAGTCTCGGAAGAAATAAAACCAGATCTAGTTATAATGGATATCAAGTTGGAAGGAGAAATGGATGGTATTGAAGCGGCAGAAAAAATACGATCCAAACTAGGCATTCCAATTATCTATTTAACAGCTTATTCTGATGAAAAAACAGTTCAAAGAGCTAAAATAACTGAACCATCAGGATTTATCCTAAAACAACCGTACGGATTTTTACGTAAACCATTTGAAGAGAGCGAACTTAACACTGCTATTGAAATTACCCTATACAGGCACCGATTGGAGAAAAGACTCCGTAAACATGACCAATGGTTGGGAGCAACACTTAGGAGCATAAGTGACGCTGTGATTGCCACTGATCCCCAAGCACAAGTGCGTTTTATGAATTCCATGGCTGAAGAATTAACAGGATGGCTAGAAGAAGACGCATTAGGGCATGATGTTCGTGATATTTTCAAACCAATAGGGTTTAAATTTCCCCTTGGTGAAGATATCTCCTTGAAAGGCGAATATTCATTCAACATGGCTTCACTCACAGCCAAAGATGAAACCACTATTACTGTTAATGGTAGTGTAACACCGATTAATAACATCGATGGCAAAATGGATGGTTTTGTAATAATATTTCGTTCAGTGGAATAAAAAATATGTTTAAAGATCATCTATGTTTTTTAGAGAAAATTAGAACAAAAGTACTCGTGGATAGTGATATTTAGTAGTTTGATAACAAAACTCGTTTTTTCATTATATTCTCATTTTTTTCTATGTTAATTCGATAATAATCATTTTAACAATTCAAATGGATTAATTTTCAATATTTTAATCATTTACATGCAGAAAAGCTTTTATTTCCTTAAAAAAGGGTGTGCATAAAATATATATAATACTAGTAACACAAAACAACAATAGTATAATCATGGAGGTTAAGTGATGTCAGAGGAAAATGTGGTGTACATTGGAAACAAACCGGTAATGAACTATGTATTAGCTGTAGTAACACAAATGAACGGTGGCACAAATGAAGTAATTCTCAAAGCAAGGGGAAGAGCTATTTCTAGGGCAGTTGATGTTGCAGAAATAGTCAGAAATAGATTCATAACCGACGTGACTATTGCCAGCATTGACATATGCACTGAAGAAATCATGAGCAATGAGGGTACTTCAACTAATGTTTCTGCCATTGAAATACAACTTTCGAAGGATTTCAGCAAATAGTTAAATAAACCTCCTATTTTTTATTTTTTATCTTTTTTTAACTATATATTAATAAATATATTCCTTTTAGAATTGATATATAGTGATAGTAGGCTAAAACAACAATTTT
This sequence comes from Methanobacterium sp., assembly GCA_012838205.1. Classification (NCBI taxonomy): domain Archaea; kingdom Methanobacteriati; phylum Methanobacteriota; class Methanobacteria; order Methanobacteriales; family Methanobacteriaceae; genus Methanobacterium; species Methanobacterium sp. Next base: position 29,602 of record DUPR01000065.1, on the reverse strand, counting down.
AAATCAAATAATTGATTAAAAAAAATTTTTGAATCAAAAAAAAGTAAGACTGAAGACATTTTTAAACATACGTCTTCAATCTGGTCAGTTTTTTTTTTAAATGTTTCTTAAAAGTATTCATTCTGCTTTCTTACTTCGTTTACGGATTATTTTAACTGCAACCAAGAAAATGGCCAAGATCACAAGAGTTCCACCTATGTAATAAGCGTATACTGAGGTTGGTCCATTCATTTTGTCATTGTTCAAGGCATACAGGGATCCATCATCAGCACCGATGTAGATCATGTTTCCATAAACTGCTGGAGATGATTGAATGGCTTGGTTAATTATGCCATAACCTGGATTATAATTCCATTCAAGGTTGCCATTATATTTGTTTACAATGTAAACAGTGCCTCCATCTGATCCGAAGACTATTTTATTTTTCACGATAGCTGCTGATGTTTTGACAGCGCCAGTAGCATTATAACTCCATTTTTCGACTCCATTTCGCGTGTCTAAGCAAACCATTTTCCCATTATCAGCTCCTACAAATAAGCTATTGTCATTGGTATCAATTGTTGGTGATGAATATACTGGTTTTCCCATGTCATAGTTCCATTTGAGCGTCCCATTATTGATATTAATAGCATATAGTTTACCATCATCTGATCCAACATAGGCAACATTATTCATCACAGCGGGGGATGATTGTACCTTATCCCCAGTGGTGTATTCCCATTTTTTATCCCCAGTTTCCATGTTTAATGCGTAAATTTTCCCATCATCTGAACCGATAATCAAATAATCATTTATGATAACGGGGGATGATTTAACTGCGTTGCCAGTGTTATATTCCCAATTTTTAGTCCCATTTGATTTATATATGCTATAAACTCTTCCGTCATTTGAACCAATGAATATCATGTTGTTTTGGATTAGGGGGGATGATTCTATGGAATTTCCAGTTTTATATTTCCATTTAACATTTCCATTTTTAATATCTTGTGCGTAAATGTATCCGTCCTTTGATCCCACATATAAATAGTCTCCAGAAATTGAAGGGGATGATACTACAGCTCCGTCGGTTTTATAATCCCATAATTTACTACAGTCTTCTAGGTTCACCGCATACACATGGCCATCTGATGATCCGAAATAAGCTACTTTGTTTAAAATTGCGGGTGATGACTTTATTGAGCCTTGAGTGCTGAAATACCAGACAGTGGGGGTGAAATCAGCGGGTTGTTCAAGATATCCTGTTCGTTGGGGGTTTTCATGGAACATATTCCAATCAGCCCCTGCAACTAGAGCTGGTGATGCCAAAATGCAAGTTATCAGAAATCCTAATAAAATTTGTTTAGTACGTACGTTCATATTATCACCTTATTCAATTTTTAAATTTTCAATTAGATTTAAACTCCTAAATATCTCTGTTAAACCTAGTTACACCCATTGCAAAGAACAAAAATGTGAAACCCAAAAGAACAGCGACATCGATCCATATATCCCCTATAGTCGCTCCTTTTAACATAACTCCTCGCATTGCGTCATTAGCATAGGTTAAAGGTGCTATGTATGCTATTTTTTGGAATATCCAAGGCATAGTTTCCAGTGGATAGAAAACTCCAGAGATGAACATCATGGGCATGGTAAAGGGCATGACCATCTGAACGTAGTCTTCTTGAGTACCAACTCGGGCTGAAACCATTATGCCGAAACCCACAAAACACAATGCAATCAGTATTAGCAAGACGATGGTGAGTAACAAACTACCAGATATTGTAATATTAAACAGTAAAATGGCTGAACCAAGCAATATCATGGCTGTTGTGGTTTGAATGACGAGTCTTGATATAATTTTACCTGCTACCACTGTGGCAACACTGGTGGGAGTCATGAAAAGTCTGGCAAGCTCACCTCGCTCTCGTTCTCCTGCCAAAGACTCGCCCATACTCATCATTGCCCCCATCATAACTGTCATGGCCAGAATTGCTGGTACAAGGAAGTCAATATATTTTGTGTCTCCATAAATCTTGTTGACTTGGAAGTTGATGGAGTTCATAATGTTCTGGAAGTTAAGAGAAGGTAATGATGAACTGGACTGAACTTCTTGGGATTGTACTTGCATGGAAGACAATTGAGTTGATTGAGCTTGTAATGCGTCGAGTTTTTTCATTCCAATTTGAGATGATATTTGGCTAAAGAGGGCTTGGGTTGCTGGGACCAACATTTGTGTGGCCATTTGATCGGATGAATCAACGTAAACAACCACGGACTTTGAGTTGCTGCTATTAATATTCTCATAATCTGGAGGCAACAAGATAGCTGCTTTGATCTGTCCTGTTTCAACCATTTCTCGACCCCGCTGGGGGTCACTGATAATATCCTTAACATCGTATAGTGACATTTCTTTAATAGCGTTAAGGGTTGCGTCGGTCACCGGACCATCAGTCTGTTTAACCACAACCACCGGAATGTTTTCAATTTCTCCCCCCATGCCATAACCAAAAAGGGCGATCATAAGAATTGGGAATAGTAATATGGATGCTAAACGGGGTTTATGCCTCCATAGAACTAATAAATCCTTTTTAATCATCCACCAAATTTTTTTTGTTTCAGACATTTAATCACCCTCCTTTTCTATTTTTTTGGCCTTTTTCGCAGTTACTTTGATGAACACATCTTCTAAAGAGGGATCTTTAGTTGAAATTGAGTTTATGTTACTTCCTGTCTCCATAATTGCAGATATCACTTGAGTGATTGCAGTTTCGGTATTGGCTAATTTAAAAGTAAGCCTACCTGATCGGTGAGTTTCAATGTCCAGAACACAAGGAATTTGGAATAATTTCTTAATCAACTTGTTATCTGAATTATCTACTATCAAGCTCATTTCCCTGGCTTCATCCATTTCAGATTTATTTATCGCTTTTTTAAGTTTATTAAAAGAAGGATGGGTATTAGCATCGGATTTTTCAATTTCCTGCATAATTTCATTCACATTGCTTTTAATAGTATTTTTTTGCTTTAATATGGTGTCTTTTAGACCTTGTGGGGTGTCATAGGCTGATAATTTTCCCTGGTTAATTATGCCTACATGATCACAGAGCATGTCCACTTCGTACATGTCGTGGGAGCAGAGAATGATGGTATGGCCTTTTTGGTTTAGTTCATCAATAAGGTTCCATAGGACGCTTTTAGTTGTAGGATCTAATCCGATGGTGGGTTCATCCAAAAATAGAATTTCTGGCTGATGTACAAGGCTAGCAACCACCGATACTTTTTGTTTTTGTCCTCCTGATAGTTGTTTAACTAGTTTATTCTCAGCATATTTGATATCAACTAATTCCATCAATTCATTGATTCTCTTTTCTTTAAGGTCTTTAGGCATTCCATAATAATCTGCACATAATTCAGCATTTTCTCTGGCAGTAAGATCAGCGTATAGGCTCACTAGTTGCGGGACCATGCCTATTTTTTGGCGAACTTCATTTGGATTTTTTATCACGTCATAACCGGCCACATGAGCTGTTCCAGATGTTGGTGGGATTAGACAAGTCAACATTTTTATAGTAGTAGTTTTACCAGCCCCATTAGGGCCTAAAAATCCAAATATTGTTTTATTTTTAACTTTCAAATCTAAAGCGTCCACGGCTGTGAAATCACCGTAATATTTGCTAAGATCAAATGTTTCTATAGCGTATTTCATTTATTAATCTCCAATTTCTCCATTAAGGAAAAACATGTCCATCATGAATTCCTTCCACAAGTCTGTTGTACCCATTTTCCTCCCATGAGCAGCGATTTGACGTATTCGATTCAGGCTATTCTCGCCTTCATCAGTTATTTCATAAAATTTCACTTTTCTCTTTCCCTGCTGATCCCATGTTCCGCTAATCAGCCCTTCTTTTTCTAATTTATGCAGTACTGGATAAATCATGCTGGCACTAGGCATTTTTTTATCAAGAGGGGATGAGGCATGTATTTGGGTCATTATTTCATATCCATGCTGTTTCTTCTTGCTGATGAGCCATAATATCATAATCCTTGCAAAACCTCTCATCAGTCCTTTGATCAGCTTTTTATCATAGGGATTTAGGTCGTCAATGTGACATTCCCATTCCTGTTCCTTCGGGGTATCAGCAGTTTTTGAATCTTTGTCCATTTACAGTTCCAACCTATTGTTCTAATCAGTGATATATTGATTTTGTATATATCGATTTTTGATATATTATTTTTAGATATAAAATTAGTGTATGGGTAATATAAAAAGGTTTGTACAATCATCTAGTTCGAGCAAAATTTCTAGCAAAAATTCGAAATATTTATCAGAATTATATATGAAAGATTCTAAACATGAAAATAGGATTTTCTACTTTGGCATTATTCATGCGTCCTTTGGAAGAATGTCTGGAAATTGCCGAGGGTGATGGCTTTGATCTTATTGAAATACTCTGTGAAGGTCCTTACTGGCCTAGAAACATACTCAACCTATCAAATGAGTTGGAAGTTTTTTCATCTTATGATATAGATGTTTATTTACATGCTCCTACAATTGATCTTAATCCGGCCAGTCTAAACCCTGGAATAAGGGATGAAACCCTCATTCAACTGGAAGAAACTCTTGATTTGGCAGTTAAAATCGGTGCTAAGGCAATAACCACTCACCCTGGATTAATTCATCGATTAGAAGATCGTATCAGGGACATGGCCAAACAATATTCTATTGAAACTCTTAGGAAGGCTAATCAATATGCTGAAGATGTAGGTGTGATTTTTTCTTTAGAAAACATGCCTTTTCGCTATGCATATTTCTGTAATACTGCTCATGAACATGCTTATTTTTTAGATCAATGCGGATGCTGTGCTACTGTTGATCTGGGTCATGCCAACACTAATGAAGATCCTAAATCATTTTTGCAATTAAAAAACACCCATTATTATCATTTAAGTGATAACAACGGAAAAAAAGACCAGCACTTATCACTAGGCAAAGGTACACTTGATTTAGACCTAATTTCCGGTATAGAAAGGGGAATAATTGAATTAAATAATTATGATAATGTTATAAAAAGTAGAAATGTACTGTATGAAAATTTTGATAAATCAACAGCATCAATGCATTTAAAAAAAGATTTATGATATTCTGGGGATTAAAATGTCTAGCGATGTGTATTTTTCTAATTTCAGGTCTCGAAACATGGGAGAAAATAAAAATAGCAAAATTAAACAGTTATTTGACAAAGCAGGTTTTGGGGGATTACTAAAGAAAAATGATTTAACTGCAATCAAACTTCATTTTGGAGAAATGGGAAACGACACATTTCTCAAACCAGTTTTGGTGCGTCCAGTTGTTGAAAAAACTTTAGAAAATGATGCTAATCCGTTTTTAACAGATACCAATACTCTTTATTATGGGAGTCGCCATAATTCAGTTGATCATCTGCAAACTGCCCTTAAAAATGGCTTCGCCTACGCAGTTACTGATGCACCTATCATAATTGCTGATGGTATTTGTGGAAACAACTGGGTCCCTGTAAAAGTTGGCTTAAATTATTTCAACGTGGTAAAAATAGCAGGAGATATTGAAAATTCTGATAGTATGATTGTTTTGTCACATTTTAAAGGTCATGGGATGAGTGGATTCGGGGGAGCTATTAAAAACTTGGCTATGGGATGTGCTGCTGCTCCTGGAAAGATAGAACAACATCACTGTTCCAAGCCAGTGGTAACCGATTCTTGCACTGCTTGTGCCACGTGTCTGGATTTTTGCCCTTTATCTATAATATCCATTCAAAACCAAAAAGCAACTATAGATTTAAAAAAATGCATTGCTTGCAATAATTGTCTTTCTAACTGTCCAGAATCTGCCATAGAAATTGATTTTGATTCTCTACCTGAGTTTTCCAAGAGAATGGTTGAATATGCCTATGGTGCAGTTAAAAACAAACAAGGAAAGGTGGGTTATTTGAATTTCCTTATGGACATCACCCCTGACTGTGACTGTGAATCATTCAGCGACGCTCCAATTGTTCCGGATATCGGAATCATGGCTTCTATTGATCCCGTGGCACTTGATGCTGCATCATATCATCTCGTAAATCAACAAATTGGTTTGAAAGACTCTTTACTTGAACATTATCATCAGATTGGCGGTGATAAATTTAGAGGGGTTTGGGAAGAAGTTAATGGAAGGGTACAACTAGAGTATGCTGAAGAAATTGGAATGGGGACTACTGATTTTAATTTAATTGAATTGTAAACATTGTATTCCACTTTGAAGAATAAGTTGCATCATGCCTTAGACTGTTGAATTTTCAATTACTCCCTCAAAATAACTTATAAATCTTTCCATTTGATTCCCGGAGGAAGGTATTAAATAAATGATAATTGAACGCAAGTAATGTGTTTTTATAAATAATAACTCTATACTTTTTGGGGGGTTATTTAATGGACATGGCTTACACCTGGCTAATACTGGGCATTGTAGTTGCAGTTATATTACTAGGGGTTCAATTTTATTCCAAGAGATTTTTAAACATTAAAAGAATTGTTGAAATATTTCTGCTTTCTTTTTTGGTCTTTACAGTCGGTATTGGTTCCTTATGTGAATTTGTAGGACACGCGTTTTTTGCAAATCAAGTTGCATCTAATATTGGTTGGGCCGTTGGGAACCCATTCCAAATGGAGGTCGCATTTACCAATCTAGCATTTGGTGTTTTAGGATTATTGTGCTACTGGATAAGGGGTAATTTTTGGACTGCAACAGTAATCGGCGTTTCTGTTTTTTATTTAGGTGCGGCCATAGCCTATATTAGTAATATGCTTTCTGTTTCTAATTATGCCCTTGGAACTGTGGGAGCAACTTTAATTGTGGACATTCTGATACCTTTACTGCTAATTGGATTACTGGTAGCGCATAAGGTAGTGGAAGAAAGAGCTGTTCGCAGTGCTATTAAAAGCTTGGAAAGATCTTTATAAATTAGAGTACCTTCAATTGCAGGAAAACTACAACCAAATCAGTTCTACTAATATCAACCCTTAAATGATTGAAACTCGGTGGGTGGTGTTTTTTTGTCATTGCGTTAACTCTACTGGTTTTAGGAATTACAGTGCTAAATATAATTAAATCCCACCAAAACAATCTTATACCGCTCTGTACTTGATATATCCCCTAATTTATGGAATATTTCATAAATTTCCTTCTCGTGGTTTTTTGGAGAATAAATCACCATTCTAATTCTAAGATTGTTATGGAGGTCAAGAATTGTTTACCTTACATTTCCTTTTTTCAAAGGTGCACTGATAACTGAGTATGCCATGGAATTAATAATTTCAATTATGCATTAATAGTATAATAATTCCTAATCTGGAGATAATATGTTAAGAAAATGAGGTAAATTTCCAATAATATTTTCAGATAAATAACAGTTTTAGTTAGAAATTAATATCCAAAATTTCTTTTATGTTATTCACAACCACATCTGCTGCATTAATAACTTTTAAAGAAGGTTTGTCATCTTGTTGGGTAGTTAACACTCCAACATCTGCTTCTTGAAGGGCTAAAATATCATTAGCACTATTTCCAACCATCATTACACTATAACTCTTTTTAAGCTCCTTAACTATCTCTTGTTTTCTCTTGGAATTTGCAGTGCCAAAAACATTTTCAGATGGAATGTTGATGTAATTGGCTAGTTCTTCCAAAGATTTAGTTCTATCCCCTGATGCCACGTAAATGTGGAAATTTCTTCTTTTAAGTTCTTCCACTACTTCTAAAACCTCTGGAAATATTTTTCCACCAGCAGTGATGGTAAAGTCGATCTGACCGGTATATATATTCAGGATAAATCCAGATCCACTGCATATTTGTACATTGTATTTTTTGTCAATCACGGCTCTAATGGTGTCTTGAATGTCACTTACTCGTGTTTTTTCATATTTAATAAGATTCAATATTTCTTTTTTTTCAAAATCTAAAGAAGAATAACTTATATCGAAAGAAATATTATTTCTACTGATAAATTCATAAATAGTCTGTTTTGGACGGGCATTTATAATACAAGTAGCAGGGTCTGTCTGTAGAACAACAAGGGCCCGATTGGGGTCTTGATCCACTAGATCAATTGAACAGACATTATCATTTATAAGTCCGGATTTAATGTCTTTAATTGCCCTGTATCGTGAAATTAATGTTCCGGAGTTGTCAAAAACCACTGCTTTCATATATTTAATCATTTATAAATAACTTAAATAAAAATCTTTCTGAAAATTAGGGCGAAAAAAGTTTTTTTTATCCGTAGCTATTTTATTATAGTTGAATAGATAAAATAAAGTCCTAATAATATTAAAAAAATTCCACACATGTTCATTACTATTCTATAACGTTTTCCAGATAATAAATATCTTCCTTTACTTGCAAAACAAGATACTAAACTATACCATGCTAGATCAGCCCCCCAATGGCCTATTAAGAAACCAAATATTCCAATTATTCCTGCTAATTCGATTCCCTTAACCATGAAAGCCCAACCCACAGTCGCCCACCACAAATAGAAATAGGGGTTAGATAAACTGCTTATAATTCCACTAAGAATCGATCCCCTAGTTTCAACAAGATTTTCTTTTGAAGAATTTTTTTCGGGCACCGGAGATTTAGACATGGAATAACCGATATAAATCAGCATTAAACCACCCATGCCTCCGATTATCATAGTGACAATTTCAGATTTAATCAACCATCCAAGTCCAAGAATCAAGAGTATTATTATGATTATCTCAGCAATATAGTGTCCAAATACAACCAGAGGACCAGCTTTTGATCCTTTTTTCATGGAATCAGAGATGGTAACACTGAGCATTGGACCTGGAACCATTGCACCGGATAAACCAACCCAGAATGATGCCACAACAAACAATATAATTTCTATCCACATTCCAATCAAAAAACTCCATTTATCAATTTTTACTCAATTATTTTGTTTAATATAGTTTTTTTCTCTATCAATAATATATGTAATTCTCATAAATTGAAAGGTTTGGATTATTTGGACACAAAACGCATTAAATCATTTTAAAAAATTAAATTCTGTTCCAAAGCCCTTTTTTCTAGCTTGTCTGTAGATCATTCCAGCAGTTACCACATCTTGAACAGCCAAGCCAGTTGAATCAAAGATGGTGATTTCATCACCTTCTCTTCCTGTTGCATTTCCAACTATAACATCTCCCAGTTTAGCGTGAATATCTTTTCTTTTTAAGATTTTCCGGGCCACAGGAGTATTTATTTCACCACTGTGGCTGGCTTGAGCCCAAGAATCTATGATTATCTTTGATTTGAGGAGTAACTCAGGTTCTAATTCTTGTTTAGTTGGAGCATCAGCTCCCATGGCATTGATATGAGTTCCAGGGCTGATCCAGTCAGCTTTAATAAATGGTTTTCGAGAAGGAGTTGTCGTAACAACCACATCTGCATTTTTAACTGCAATTTCAGGAGTTTCAACTGCTTCAACATCCAAACTATAAGTTTTAGAGGCGGTTTCTGCAAATTTAGTCCGCGTACTGCAAGTTCTACAAAATACTCTTGCTTTCTGAATGTCCATAACTTCATTAAGGGCCATTAATTGTGTACGGGCTTGTTTACCAGCCCCAATTATTCCTAAAACCTTTGAATCTGATTTTGCAAGGTATTTAGTGGCCACCCCTGCAGCCGCACCAGTTCTCATGTCAGTTATAAGGGTGCCATCCATAACTGCGAGGGGATAACCTGTTTGAGGATCTATCAATTCTATAATGGCCATAACTGCAGGTAATTTTTGTTTAAGGGGATTTTGTGGATGTACACTAACACATTTAACTCCAGCTTCTTCTTTGCTCTGAACATAACAGGGCATGATTCGCAAATCTCCATCACTGAAAAACAAGTACTCTTTTGCTGGCATCTGAACATCGCGTAGTGCAAAAGCTTTAAATGCAGTTTCAACTACATCTATTACTTCTTTCATTTTGATGAAATTTTTAATATCACTCTGTTTTAAGAGAAGAGTTTTTTGCATGTTTTTACCTAAAATTTTTTATAATTGAATTACATTTTTTTTTAAACTAGGATTTTCGCGATGATTTTTATAATGCCCTCAACATTTAACTTTAACTCCTGTATGGAAATGAGAGTATTTTTAAGGAAATTTGTTATAAATACACTGAAAAATCTGATGACAACTTGTATAAAAAAGTAAAAAGTTAATTCAATATCAGTACCTAATATTCTGTTGATTTACAATTACAGGGAATTTTATGGATATTTATGAGCGTTTCTGGGAGGTGGATGTTTTCAGGGGGTTAGCCATATTGATGATGGTAATTTACCATTTATTCTTTGATTTAACCTATTTTGGAATATGTCAATTGGATGTTTCATCAGGAATTCTTTTTATTCTTGCCAGAACAACTGCTTTCATCTTTATTTTTTTGGTAGGGGTTTCACTTACTTTAAGTTACTCTCGCGCCCAGATTCTGGCTGAAAATAATGGAAAAACAAATTTTTTTCTAAAGTACTTAAAAAGGGGAGTCAAAATATTTTTCCTTGGTATTTTCATAACTCTGGTCACTTGGTTGTTTATACCCTATGATTTCATAGTCTTTGGTATTCTACATTTTATTGGAATAGCAATTATTTTAGAGTATCCCTTATTAAATAAAAAGTACCTTAACTTAGTTTTGGGGATAGTTTTCATAATTTTGGGATTCATTTTTGCACAAATCACTGTAACATATCCTTGGCTGATATGGTTAGGTTTGAAACCTTCCGTATTCATCACCGTGGATTATTTCCCTTTACTCCCCTGGTTGGGTGTAGTTTCCCTAGGGCAATTTACAGGCAGAACCCTTTACAAGAATTATAAGCGAGGATATTATCTACCTGATCTTTCGACAAATATGTTAATTAGGATATTCAGCTATATTGGTAGGAATTCTCTTTTTATTTATTTAATTCACCAGCCAATTTTAATAATACTTCTCTATTTGCTGGGGGTCCTTGATCCAGGGAATCTATTATATTTTCTGAAAAATTAGAATAATAATAAAAAAAATATCAAGTTTTTTTTATGTGTTCATGTGTACCAATGGTAAATATAATAAGATTAATTTTCTAAATCAAAGAATGGTAGAAATTAGGGCAAGTCACTACTCACGTAAAGGTGGGAACATGAATATTTTGGAAAAATCACAATCAATCAGGAACCGCGAGAAGAAAGCATCAGATAACTTGGAAAAATTCATTGATAGAATCAATAAACACAATCCAAAAATAAATGCATTTGTAGAGTTAAAAACTGATGAAGCTCTGAAAAATGCTAAAGAGATTGATAATAGGATAGCTAATGGTGAAAAAGTTGGGAAACTTGCTGGTTTGGTCATAGGAATTAAAAATAACATTAATGTGGAGGATTTTCATGTCACTGCTGCCTCCAAGACACTGGAAAACTATATTGGAACTTATGATGCCACAGTAATCAGACGGATAAAGGCCGAAGATGGTATTATTGTGGGAATGACTAACATGGATGAATTTGCTGCAGGAAATTCCACTGAAACATCATTCCACGGTCCTACACTAAACCCTAGAGCGCCCGAACGAATACCAGGTGGATCTAGTGGGGGAAGTGCTGCAGCAGTAGCTGCCCAAATGTGTGATCTTGCTCTGGGCTCTGACACAGGAGGATCCATCAGAAACCCAGCATCCCACTGTGGTGTGATGGGATTCAAACCTACTTATGGTGCAGTAAGCAGACAGGGACTTCTTGATCTAGCCATGAGCTTCGACCAAATCGGCCCATTTGCAGTGGATACAAGTGGAATCGCTTTAATGATGGATGTTATTGCAGGAAAAGATAGTTTGGAGTGTACAACTATTGACTGGAATGTACCTGATTTTTCAGCCAGCATCAAAGATATGCAAGATTCCTTAAAAGGCATGCGGCTGGGGGTAGTGCAAGAATTTTTTGATGTCTCTGATGAGTCTATCGTCAATATAATTGAAGATCGCATCAACCAAATGCAAGAGGCAGGTGCTGAAGTAGTGGAATTAAACTTCGATTCTCTGGAATTATGTCTGCCAACTTTTTATCTAATAAACTTTGTTGAATTCTTCTCAGCCACTAGAAAATATGATGGTCGAAAATATGGGGAACGCATTGAAGAAGCTTGTGGAGATGAAGTACTCCGCAGAATACACATGGGATCCTACATCAGCCAGAAAGAATACAGTGGAAAATATTACAAAAAAGCATTACAGGCTAGATCACTCATAAAAAAAGAAATTACCGGGCTTTTAAAAGATGTAGACGTGCTTGTAGGTCCAACAGTACCTAAACTACCGCATAAAGTAGGCATGGAACTGGAACCAATGGAAATATACGCCTATGACATCCTGACAGTTATGGCTAATTTGTCAGGGATACCTGGAGCCAGCACCCCTGCAGGTGATGTAGATGGAATCCCGGTGGGAATACAATTCCAAGCTAAACCACTAGAAGATGAAAAAATCATCCAAATAATGGCAGCGTTTGAGGAGTTAAATTAGTCTATTTTTTAGAAAAAAGCTGTAATGTTTGTATATTAAAAATATAAAATTTGAGGATTCCATGAAAAGTATTGGCCTCCTATACGTTAACGGATCATTACCTGCCTTCGAAAACTTCGGTAAACTTCCCACCCACCTATTAAAGGAAAATGGCATGATCAAGGGACAAAAGGCTTACGAAGTCTTAGATGGCCTAATACTTCCAGGTGGGAGTATCATTGAATCTCAAAGCATCAGTCGGGAAGTTGAAACTGTTATTAAAAAAATGGATAGTCAAGGCAAATTCATCTTGGGCATGTGCTCTGGATTCCAAGTTTTGGCCAAAAAAACAGATATTGGCAGAAAATCTCCTTGTCCTGTTGAAAGAGATGGATTAGGAATTTTAGATGTTACTTTTCACCCATTAATCGGAACAGATCGGGTAGAATCAGAAGTAGTAGATGAATCTTTCCTCACCAAAGGAATGGTAGGTCAGACTATCACTGGGTTTCACTGCCATACTTACGGAGACATCAGGGGAAATGCACCGCCAATCTTTTTTTCAAAAGTTCAAAGGATAAATTACACAGATAATCCAAGAATGATTTTGTCAGGGGTTCGTAATGACGAAGGTAATGTAATTGGTACAATGGTACATGCTTCTCTGGATGAAAACCCATCTTTAGGCGATAATATCTTAAAATTTATTGATGCCAATCAAAAAGATATTTTAAAAATTTATGAAGATAACAAGGCACTTGTTAAGAAAATGAAAAGAGAAGTGGGGATTGGACTGGATATTTACTCCCATTACCGTTTATCAACAGATAAACCGACACCAACTTGGCTCATGATTGCCGGCACAGGATCAGATTCTGGAAAAACTTTCATCACTACAGGTATTGTGGGGGCTTTGCGTAAAAAAGGATATAAAGTTGGGGTTCTTAAGGTAGGTCCAGATATAAGAGATTTAGTGCCGTCATTATACCTTAATAAAGATAAAATGGGGAAATATTCGTCTATTCAAATTGGAGGATTGGGCTGGAAAAGCTTGGAAGAAATTATTGCCAATGTCAATGGACATAAATACGATTTAATCCTGGTGGAAGGAGTTATGAGTATTTTCACAGGGATTTTAAATAAAAAAACCCCGTTTTCTGCTGCTGAAATCGCTAAAGCAGGAAAAATTCCTGTCCTACTTGTCACTGGTTGCAATAAGGGGGGTATAGAAACTGCTGCAATAGACCTTGCTTCCCATACTGATATGATGCAGAAAATTGGTATTAAAGTCCAAGGGGCAATATTAAACAAAGTTTACGATGAAAAAATAGCTGAAACAGCATTAACCTATCTCAAAAATACTACACAGCTTGAATGGTTGGGAAAAGTGCCCAAGGTTCAGTTAGCTGCCCGGGGTGGAACTCCAGAAGTGGAGATCAAGCTGGAAGATTTCTGTTATAAAGCTACTGAAACAGTAGAAAAGCATTTGGATCTTAATAAAATTATAAAAATGGGCGAAACACCCAAATTCACCGGTTATTCTTCTTATAAAGAAATAAAAAATGATTTTATTGATAACTAGTTGAAAAAAATAAGAGTAAAAATTATTAAAAATAATTAAAGGTTTTTTATATATCTTTAAATTCATGGTAACCTTCAATTAATTCTGCACCACTTAAAAATACTAAGTCATTTTTTTTGGCATACTCTGCCACATCAGCAGTGGTCATTGAATTACCAGTAACATCATCCATCATTTCACAACAAACTGCAACTTCAGTTAAACCAGCCATTTCAGCCAAAGCAACACTCATCTCAGTATGGCCTTTTCTCTTTAACACATGACCTTCAGATGCTCTAAGGAGAGTCACATGGCCTGGAGATCTGAAATTATTCCCAAAATCTGCGAAGTTACCTTTTTTACATAACAATCCTAATTCTTTAATGGTATAAGCACGATCATTATCAGTAATTCCGGTGAAGGTCTTCCTATGGTTTACAGTGATGGAAAAAGCTGATTTCTCGTCATATGGAATATCTGTGGGTGATAAACTTGTTAAAACAGGATATTTGTCACTTGCTGCTTCCATTACATCGGTCATGAATGGAATACCTAGTTTATCGGATATTTTGGAGGATATTGGCACACAAACCAGACCACCGGCATCATTTCTAATGGTGGTCATGTGCTGAGGGGTTATGAACTCCGCAGCCAAAATCATGTCGGTTTCCCGTTCACGGTTATCATCATCAAAGATTAAAACTATTTCTCCTTTCTTAAAGGATTCTATGGCTCTTTTTATCATATGATCACAAGATTAGATTTTTTTTTGAGTAAATATTTTGTAACTATACTATTGAGTAAGGTCTCATAATTGCATTGATTTTTGAAACATATCAATACTTAAAAAAACAATAATCAATCTCATTTAATAAATCTTACTTCATCAATTTTTACAGTGGTGGGGTCTCCATCTTTAAAGTGATATGCTTTCCTGAGATTTTCCTCTGCCACAAACTCCAAAATTTCATCAGAATGCTCTGTTTTAACTGGAAATAATATAGCGCCACTTATTTCCCTGTTCAACTGGGCTGGTAAGAATTTAACATCTCCAAACTTGCCGCTTCCCTTAATAATTCCCATATGCTCACGTAGATCAATTAATGATTTTGCATCTTTCTTAGATATTTCTAGGTTAAGAGTACCAGGAAATGGTTTGAATCCAAGTTTTTCCTTGAATTCCCCCTGATAGACATCTAAAGACATGAAATAACTCCCTTCATGGGTTCCAGAGACAATAATTCCTTTAATTTCCATTTTATTTCCTTCTGTTTTCATTCAATTCATGTTTAAAAGTTTCAGTTGCCAGCATATGGGCTTGCCTTAAGGGTTCAGGGGTTTTATAAATGCTGGTTATCATTGCAATGTTTAAAGCAGTTTTCAAGGATATTTTATGGCCAACACTAATGTATTTTCCCCTAAAAAAGGCCCCTACTATGCGATTATCTTGTTGTATGAGTTGGGCTTCATTATTGGCGTGGTCTTGTTGGGTGGCCTCCTTTATATAACTTCCACCAGTTAACCTTTTTGCCACACCCATGGTGGGCACATCTAAGAACACACCCACATGGGAAGCCAGTCCAAAACCATGGGGATGCATAATACCATGACCGTTAACTATTAGAACATCAAAATCACTTTCAAGAGTATTAACAACAGAAATAACAGCATCGGCCTCTCGAACACCTAGAAACCCGGGTATGTAAGGGAAAAATAACTTCACATTCCTGGTTTTTTTCTCAACAACTTCCAGCCCTTCAGCTTTCATAACTACAGCAGCGGCAACAGCCTCATTATCAACTGCAAATGAAACATCAACACCTGTCAAAACATTTACTTCATTGAAACAATCGTGTTTTGTGACTTTATCTGCCATACTATATTGTATATTGGCTAAAAGTTGGGTCAAGTTATATGAAGACATTATCGGGGGTTCCCATATATAATATTAATTGATGTTAATCCTTAATTTCCCCAGTTATGGTACAGAAAATTGGGCCTCGAATATCAATAACCTTATTTTTACTTGTAATGTAACGAACAGCCATTTCATCCAGTTTAAGGTTGACATCAGATGGTAATTTGGCAATGGTGGTTCTTAAATTAATTCGTTCTTCTCCACTAACCACCATCTCTTCCATACGGTAGGCTGCTTGGGCAGCTACTCCTTCCAGATAACTTATACTTGTAGGAACACCTGATTTTAGGGCCTGAATAGCCAAATCATCAACGATTTCTTTTCCCATGCTCTCAATGATTTCTTCAACCATATCTTCAGGAGGCTGAAGACTGTTAATGGTGTGAGGATGGGGCACTCCTACAATGTTACCATCATGAACGTATATACGGTTCCAACTGGCAGGACCCAGTAGTTTAGTGCCTGCTTCTGGCTCGACAAGTTTCACTTCAATGGTTTTATCCAAAAAATTACCCTCAAAAACAGTAAAATTGCAAGGTGAAGGCGCATCACCGTGTTCCTGGGCAGTGCTTAAAATTGATTCTGCAAGATTTTTCCCATCTTCAGTCACCGGATATAGATCCATACGGAGCATGGATGCCAATTCACGGTCACTAAGGCTTTTTTTATTGTATATCTGGGGGTATACCATCTTACGAATATCTTCATATCCTCCGAGTATCATGGCCATCCTTTCGGCTCCCACTCCCAGATTCATGACTTCCTGGTCAATGCCATACCGTGCCAGGGCTATTGGAGAATATAATCCAAAGGTGGCCACTTCCACCCAGTCATTTAGTTGGGGATGATAACCATAAACTTCAGTCTGGGTTCCAGGGATGTAATATTTGGATTTTTTCTCATCTGGTAAGAATTTGAACTTTTTAAAACCGAAATATTCAAGCAAACTCTCAGAAACTGCCATTCCCAGATCCAGGGATACTTCATCATCCATCCAGACGCATGATGCAGAATGGTAAGTCATTAAGTGGCTTGCATCTTCCCGTTGCTCACGACGGAAGCAACGGTCAATCGAAAATAATTTAACAGGCAAAGGATAGGTTTTTGCCATGGCCTCCAGGGTTATAAACCAGCCTGAAGTCATGTGTGAACGTAAAGTAGTCTTACTGGGGTTGGGTGTGAGCTTTTGCAGTTCTGGAAATACTTTTTCCAATATTCTAAGCCCATATTCATCTTCAACATCCAGAGCAGCGGATACATCTTGAACTAAGTCATCCCCACTGGCATCCCCTTTTTTATAACTGCGG
Organism: Methanobacterium sp.; assembly: GCA_012838205.1. Taxonomy (NCBI): domain Archaea; kingdom Methanobacteriati; phylum Methanobacteriota; class Methanobacteria; order Methanobacteriales; family Methanobacteriaceae; genus Methanobacterium; species Methanobacterium sp. Next base: position 12,278 of record DUPR01000065.1, on the reverse strand, counting down.
AATACCTCTTTCAATGATTGGATATTATCTTCATTCAGAGGAACACCCAAGTTTTCTATTCTCTCAATTTTATCCAAACTAATTCCAATATCAGGACGGGGCAACCCTGCCAAGTAGAAGCAGCGGTCTAAAACTGCAGGAGCTTCTGGTCCGAATTGGCGGTAGATATGATCTTCTTCTATTAACAATGGGTTGATGGTTTCGGAAAAACCAAGCATGAGGTATGCTTGACGTAATTTAGCAATAGAATCATTTAATGGGTGATTTTTCCCAGTTTTAAGGCGTAACCGAGGATATTCGTCATCATGATGGGGTTTTTTTAGGTTCAAGCCTGTTTCAACCCAAGCCCTTTCAAAATCCCTCTTTGCCAGTTTTAATATCTCTTTCTTCTTCACTGAATATCCTCCTTTGGATTACAAGATGTTGAAAATTGTTTTGCATAATTTTTATATTTTATGTCTGTTATACAGTTAACATTCTGTTGATCTACTTAAAAAACTTAAATAAAACCGGGGTCAATCACATTAATATGGAAACAGAGAATTACCAAACTGATGTACTGATCATAGGATCCGGAGGAGCTGGGTGCCGAGCAGCTATAGAAGCCAAAAAACACGATAAAGATGTATTAATCGTGTCTAAAGGTCTATCATTTAAATCAGGTTGCACTACTTTGGCAGAAGGAGGTTATAATGCAGCTTTTGCATATGTAGATGCAGAAGACAGCATTCAGGCTCATTTAGACGACACCCTCAAGGGAGGGGGCTACCTTAACGATCCAGAACTGGCACGTATACTGGTTGAAGAAGCACCTGACAGATTAACTGAACTGGAAGGTTATGGCGCATTATTTGATAGGCAAAAATCAGGTGAACTGAATCAGAGACCATTTGGTGGCCAAACATATCGCCGAACATGTTTCCAAGGGGATCGCACCGGTCATGAGATGATGACTGCTTTAAAAGAGGAAATCATTCGTCAAGACATTCAGACTGTTGACGAAATCATGATAACCAAGCTCTTGCAAGACTCAAACGGCAGAATTGGCGGTGCTTGTGGAATATCCTTACCCAACACAAATTTTTTAACATTTGAAGCTAAATCAACAATCATAACTACCGGAGGGGCTGGATGGATATATCCAGTGACATCCAATGCCTTGCAGAAAACCGGAGACGGATATGCACTATCTTGGCTGGCTGGTGCAGATTTATTAGACATGGAACAAGTTCAATTCCACCCTACTGGCATGTTATATCCGGATTCTCGTCGTGGTGTTTTAGTGACCGAAGCAGTGCGTGGTGAAGGAGGAAAACTAATAAACTCTGAAGGTACCAGGTTCATGACCAACTATGACTCCCGAGGAGAACTAGCCACTCGTGATGTGGTTTCACGGTCCATATATACTGAAATAATGGAAGGTAGGGGCACAGAAAATGGTGGTGTTTATCTTGATGTCAGCCACCTAAGTCCAGAGTTAATCGAGGAAAAACTGGAAACCATGCTCCTTCAATTCCAGGATGTTGGTGTGGACATAAGAAAAGAACCAATGGAAGTTGCTCCCACTGCACACCACTTTATGGGAGGTACCAAAATAAATTCCCGGTGTGAAACTAATATTCCCAACCTTTACGCAGCAGGAGAAGCTGCAGGGGGAGTACACGGGGCGAATCGTCTCGGAGGAAATGCGCTGGCTGAAACCCAAGTTTTTGGCAGACGTGCTGGTGAATCAGCTGCAAAAAATGTTTCCAAATCTAATTTTGTATTGAACCCAGCTGATGTCGAGAATGAACAAGTGAAAATTCAAAAACTGTTCAAAGAAGGAGAATACTACCCGTTCCAGCTAAAAAAAGAACTACAAAATGTCATGTGGAATCACGTGGCCATAATTCGCAGGGAAAAAGAATTAAAAATCGCTATCCAAGACATTCTGTCCATAAAAGATAAAATGATTCACATGACAGTTCCCGAAGTTTCTGGATATAATCAGCACCTTCAAGATGCCCTTGAGCTGGAAAACATGATTTTAGTTGCGGAATTAGTCACTCGGTCAGCCATTATCCGTGAAGAAAGTAGGGGGGCGCATTATCGCGCAGACTATCCCAATAAAAGAGATATATGGAAGAAGAGTATAGTCCAAAATATTAATGGAGAAATAAAATTCTTAAAAAGGTAAACTTATAATAAAACATGCCCTGACCGGGACTTGAACCCGGGTAATAGGATCCGCAATCCTACGTGATATCCACTACACTATCAGGGCATAATAGAACAGAAATCATGATTTCCAATAGCAGTTTCAATAACATTTGTTGAAACCTATAATATGTTGAATTGTTTTTCTATTTAAGTTTTGTTTAGGTTTTTTTTAAAAGGGCTCCAATGCATCGGTAATAAACTTATGTTTGATCTAGGTTTGAAGTTGTATTAGAATAATTTACAAATCAAAATATTCCATTATCCTGGTTTTAATCTTTTTTCTAAACTCTTTAGATAGTTCAACACTGTCCCCACGGTTATACATGGTGCTGCTGCCGAAACATAAGTCTTCAAATACTTTTCCATGGAACTCTATGGGGTCCTGATAACGTGGGATGAAATGCCAGTGAAGATGAGGGGTTGGTGGTTTTTCAAGGTAGGAAGAGTTCATCAAACAGCCCCAATTGAACATGGTGGCATTAAATGCTTTTTTAATAGATTTTTCTAGTTTTTTAACTATATGGCTAAAGTCAAACCATTCTTCATTAGTTAAACCAGATAATTCCACCTCATCTCTTTTAAGTGCCACAACGCAGGTGCCTAGGTTCCGTTGGTCCGGTGCCAAGATTATAAGCCAGTGGTGAGTTTCAACCAATAAATCTCCGTACTCATAATCTTTTATTTTTTCAAAATATTCACATTCCATTTTAAACATTCCTTTTACATTCAATAATCATATTGACGGTATCTTAGAAATATTTCGATTATTAATCCAGTATTAACTAAAATCCATATAAAAAAGATAGATCTGCAGATTTTGTGAGAATTTCTTTCTGTGATGCACCCATTTCTAAATCTTTATTTTTAAACATATACTGATATTATGTTTCTAAACACATTTTACAGTGGAAACTATTTTATTATCTCTAATTGATATGAGTGGAGTTTCATGGAAAATTCAAACTGGAATTACATTAAAAGGAAAAAAATAAAATTCACAATAGTTGATTTTCTAATTTGATTTGTTGAAAAGTTTTTAAATTTTTTTATTTAACATAAACACGATATGTGTAGTTTCCACAATTTCGAGAAGCAGTGGCCACATTATTTGTATTTTCAATATCTAATCTTCCAGCCAGGATTTCACCACCTAACTGGTTTTCCTCAATTAGAATATATTCCATTTTTGGAAAGTTTTTATTAAGAATAATGGAAGAAATTTCTCTAACATGCTCTACACTTTCTTTGTCATTGTTTCCAGATTCTAATGTGGTTGATAAAGTTTCTAACACAGACATTTCTCCATTCGGCCGGTACTGTGCCATAAAATCCATAACATCCTGTGCTTTTTGGGAAGCACCGGTGTGATTAGGGGGGTCATGGAATATAGGGAGGTTAGTAACTCCGCAAATGAAAATTATGATTGGTATTAAAGCTAATACGGCGTCAAAAGTGTAACCGAATCCTTTTTCATCCATAAATTTCACGTTTATTAGTTTCAATGTATTAAAACAATCATTTACTAATTATTTTTTTTAATCCTTGCAACAATCTGGTCTTTTTTTGCAATTGCTTCTTGTGCCGCCTTTTCAACTTTGTATTTCATTTCTTCAAAGTCTTCAGGGTGCACGTCACCCACGAACTTTTTGATCTTGGTGTAAGCTGCTTCACGGAATAGTGGTTTAAGTTCAGTTTCTCCATGGTCACTTATCAGTCTGGGGATTCCAGTGTTATCAACTTCTCCTATTCGGCCGATTTTCACTCCGGAGTTAGAAACCACTTTTTCCACTTCCTGGGCCACCTCTTCAGTGGCTATAATCATGAGTGAATCTACGGAAACACCCAATGGGTCGATATCCAGACTTTCTAGCATGCCCAGAACTTTGGGGTTGATCTGTTTTCGGATATCATCCTCCCCTAATGCCATTCCCAGCCCAGTAGTTTGGGATATTTCATGAGCATCACCCCTGAGTCCTCCATTGGTAACATCAGTCATGGCATGGACTTTTGGAAGTAAACCTGCCTGTAATATGGCTTCAGAGGCTTGAATGAAGCTAATGTCCATGGTTTCCCATACAACATCAAATAGCCCATGATACAGGGCGGTTGTGGTTATAGTTCCACCACCCGACCCTTCGGTTAATAGAATAACATCACCTGCTTCGGCTCGTTTCCTGGCAGTGGGGGGATAAGGAGATATTCCCACGGAACCTACCGCACTGACTAGCCGATCTCCCAGAACCATGTCTCCACCTACACGAAGAGTGCTCCCTGCTACCAGGGGGACTCCAGTGAGTTCTGAAACAGCACACACTCCTGCAGTGTAGTCAAAGAGTTTTGCCACATCACCATCATCTGCCAAGTGCAAATCACTCAGTAAAGCCACTGGCTGGGACCCCATAACGCATACGTCCCTCATGGAGGCTCTGGTCACATGAAAACCACCCAAGAAAGGATACTCACTCAACCGTGAATGAATTCCATCTACTGCAGTGGTTATGTACACTTCATCAGTGCCAACTCTTGATTTAACCACTCCTCCGTCGTCTTGAGCTGTAGGGTTGATGAACGCATCAGTGTGGCTGCTTTTAACTATTTCTGCGATTTGTCGGTGGACAAAAAAGTCACCCGCACCTCTGGATCCAACACCCATTTTTCCCATACCCACTCCTGATTTGGGGTAATTTATGAGCTTTTTAAGGGAATCATCAGGATGGTCTTCAATTTTCAGAGTATATTTAACTTCATCCAGAACAGCCTTTGCCATTAGGCTTGCTTGTTCAGGAGAAATATCTTTAAATTCCAGTATCTTTTCCTGAAGACTTTTTTGAACAGATTTTTCGTTACTGTCTACCAGAGAGCGCCTGGCGAAACCTTCCATATCCACACTTACACCTTCTTAGTATTACCAATATATAAATTTTTCCTACTCATGATTATTAAAAACCAATGATTAAACTAGCTTTAAGAAGTTTTCTAATAATTTTAGGCCCACGTTTCCACTTTTTTCCGGGTGAAACTGGGTGGCAAACACATTTTCCTGAGCCACAATGGCCGGAACATCTAAACCATAATTAACAGTTGCAACCACTATTTTATCATCATCAGGCTGCACAAAATATGAGTGAACAAAATACATGTAGTCATTACCTATGCCTTCTACTAACGATGATTTTTTTCGGATGTTGAGGTTATTCCAGCCCATGTGGGGTACTTTTAGGCCATCATTTTTTTGACTTTCTGGAAATCGCACAACCTCCCCTGGCAACACATCCAGCCCTTTAATCCCAGGATTTTCCTCACTTGCACTGAAAAGCACTTGTAAACCTAAACAAATCCCTAATAATGGTTTATCATCTTGGATGTGTTTAAGAATAATCTCTTCATATTTGGTCAGATTCTTCATGGCAGTTCCGAAAGCTCCAACTCCAGGGAGAATCAGTGCATCAGCTTTTGTTAATTCTTTTTTATCATGAGTTATCAGGACTTTGGCACCAATTTCTTGAAATCCATTGCAAATGCTTTTCAGATTCCCACTGCCGTAATCAATTATAGTTATCATTGTTTTTCATTGATTTTTTTTCTTAAAACATTTCCGAAATCAGAAGGAACGATTTTATCAGTGCCCAAAGTTTTTGCATGAGCATCCAGTTCAGTAACCACCCAAACGTAACCTAAATTCTTTAGAGGCTCCACCAACCTTGGACCGTCAGTAATAGCAATTGTTTTGGCCTTTAATTTCTCAATAGGGAGAGCATGAGGTACTCCTGCAACCACCACAATGTCAAAATCATCTTTTTCAAGGAATTTAACTGCTTTTTTTCCAGTTACAGGATATTCATCCAAACCACCGGTTATAAGATCAACTTTCATATCCAGTTCCACCTTTATATTCTGTGCATGTTGACGAATACGAGGTAACCCAATTCCATCATCTAGATTAGCAACGATTTTTGGCGGGTTTTCAGGATAAAAATCCTGGAAATGAATTTTTAAAATGTCAGCGAAGAGATAAGATGTTTCTTTTTTAGCGTTGAGAACAAGAGCAATTTTATCTCCATTTTTAAAGGCATCAAGAAGAATTTTAGCTACTTCTTCTTTATCATCTCCGTAAGATGGTTCGATATATTTTCCCTGGGCCATTCCCCTGGTTTTCTCGATTTCGGTGGCTTTTTTAAGCATAATAGTCTGTCTATCTGCTTCGTCACTAGAGATCACACCTTCTAGTTTTGCAGCATCTAAAACAGCTATGGCTCCTTCTGTGTTATCTCCTTCACTTAAACCACCATGAGACTCCACAGTTAACACTTTAGCAGGGATTTTAGCGTTGTTAACTGCTTCACGCATGTCTTCACCTATGATCATGCTTGCACAAGTGCCCACCACTCCCACAAGTTGAGGATGGAAAAGTTCATCTACTTCTTTAAGAGTTTCTTCTAACTTGGCTGATGCTCCAAAAATGAAATCATTTTCAGACATGGCAGTGGTTACCACGTGCACTCCATCATTTTCCAAGAGACGGCCAGTACGGAAACAGCAACCATGGGGTCCGTGAAGGATAATAACATCAACATTCAAATCTCGGAGAGTATAAAGGGATGCGGCAATGGGGCTGGGTCTTGGATGCAATGTAATTTCACCTCTAAATCTGTTAATCCTTTTTTTGAATTATTTAGCCATTGCAAGGTATTTATTGCAAATTTTGGAATTAATAATTCATTACAATTTACTTATCATTATTAATTAACATTCTGTGTAAACTTATTCTAATAAACTATTAACCATTATTAACCAATACAACCATACTAAGTTTAATCTTAACATCCTATAAATGGAAAGGATGTTGAGTTCTACAGTCCAAATTTTTTAATAAACCTTAAAATAGTACGTATATTGATTTTAATCAAATTTTATACTGAGGATATTCATATGAACAGGGAAACATTGATAGGAATAGGGTTAATAATAGTTATAATTGTTTTAGGAGCTTTTACCAACTATGATGGAACGGCTGTTAATTTTAATGGTTCATTTGATTACAATTCGTCCAATCAGATTAAATCTGAATCTATCACATCTGTTAAGTTCCTTGGCCAACGGGATTATGGTTTTGTAGTCCGTTACGGTCCTTATGGTAATCCAATGTCGCCAGTAAAAGTTGCATACGTCGTGGGGGTGCATCCGCAGGAAGTTCAAGCACACCAAGCCATGATGGCAGTAATTAGCAGCAGTAACTCACTAAAATACTGTTATTATGTTTATCAGATTACTGTAACTAAAGATCGAGACGATTACACAAAGGGAAGGATTAATGGTCAGGAATTAGCTCGAGACTATGCAGTACCAGATATTAAATCATCTAAATATAATTTGGTGGTGGATGTGCATTCAACCAAGGGAGACTACCCTAAAACCAAGTTCATCTCAGTTCCATCAGATGACAAGCGTTCCAGACTACTAGCCCATTTAATAGTGAGCAAAATCTCATGGCTTGTTTTCTATGTTCCCCCATTTGATGGTGGACCCACTAGCGGCCCTTATGTAACTATACCCATCATAGAATCCGGAACACCAGCCATGGTTTATGAAACCTACACTTATGCATCATTTGAGGAAACATTGGGACGTGCTAAAGAATTTGCCAGCGCAGTTGATAGTTTAAATTTTTGATTTTTTTAACAATTACCCATTTTTTTTTATTCACATAACTGCAATTAAAGACTAATACAAATCTGGGTTATGTTCATGGCAATGAATTTAGCACATTTGCAAGCAATAACCCTAAGTTATAATGAAAAAATCCCGGAAAAGACGGATTCGTCCACACAAGAGACACTTTTACTCAACAAAATCTCTAAATACATTATTTCAAGTATTCCTAAAGGAATCATCTAAATAATCATGGACTAGTTAATGTATATAAAAAAAGGGTAAAAATACGTAAATTGCTAAAATAAAAGAAATGGGTATTGATTAAAAATTAAAAAATGTTCACATTATAAAACTGATTTTCAAAAAAAAAATGATACTTGAAAACATTGCAACTGGCAACTTCCTGGAAAGACCTAACCGGTTCACTGTAACCTTTGAATCAGGAAGAATAATAGATAATGCACATTTAAGAGATCCAGGTCGCCTCAAGGAACTTTTACTTCCTAAAGCCAACTTACTCCTACGACCAGCACAAAATCCAACCAAAAGAAAGACAAAGTACGATGTTATTGCTGTGAAAAGTGAAGGAATATGGGTGCTTATAAATTCTGGTTTCCACAGTGATCTTGCCTCAGAATTAATTAAATCAGGAATTATATCTGAACTGTCAAATTACCGTGTTGAAAAAAGGGAATACACGTATGGTAAGAGTAGAATCGATTTTTTTCTAACTAAAACTTTGGAAAAAGGAAAAACGTCACCTGAAAAAGATGATAAGATGCTTTTAGAAGTGAAAGGATGCACTCTGGTTGAAGATGGCCATGCAAAGTTCCCTGATGCTCCCACAGTCCGTGGGAAAAAACATTTAGAAGAACTTATTAAAGCTAAAAAAGAGGGAATGAATTCTGCAGTACTTTTTTTAATCCCCAGAAATGATGCTCAAATATTTTCACCTAACTGGGAGATGGATCCAGAATTTTCCACTACACTGAAACAAGCAGAAAAGGACAAAGTGCTAATATTTGCCTATTCATTTAGTGTTGATTATCAAAAAAATCAGTTAGAACTCAACCCTTTGAATAGGGTGCCAATAAATGTAAATCCATAAAAAAAGATGGAAATTTAGCATAAAAATCACTCTAATTTCTTCCCAATATTCGATTTTCCAAGGGCCAAATATTAATATCTCTGAATTACTGTGAAATCACACCTGGTGTGGTAAAAATTTTCCGTTAGAAAAAACATGTATTTTTTGCCGATGTTTACTTTTAAAAGATTAAGAAAAATAATTAAGTTGATTTTCGGATGAAATATTTACGTAATTCATCTGCCAAAAACATTATAGGCACAAATGAAATTAAATACAACCATTCAGCAAGTCCCAGTGCCGCTGTTTTGAAAATTCCTTGTAATGGTGGGATGTAAATGATAGCCAGAAGGATAGTCACCGAAAAAACAATTCCTCGCAATATCCACTTGTTTTTGAAAATACCTACTTCAAATACTGAAGTACGGCTGGTTTGACATCCCAGGAGGTTCCCCATCTGGGCCATTACTATCCCAGCAAACACCATACTGGTGGCCTTCATGTAAACTGGATCAGCAAATGCGAGTTGTTGGCCCCAAGTCCATCCATTGTTTAACAAGATCCAGAAAAAACCAGACATTACAAGGGCGGACTCAATAATTCCTAGGAAAATATAACCTTTGAATACAACACCAAAGTTTAAAAGACGTTCTTTTCGTTCTCTCGGTGGCCGGTCCATTACATCAGACTCAGAAGGACCAACACCCAAGGCAAGTGCAGGAACCGTGTCTGTTCCCAAGTCAATAGCCAGAATCTGCATAACAGTAATGGGGAGAGGTATTCTGAAAAGAACCATCATGACAAACGGCACGATTTCAGCAGTTTCATGAGAAAAAATATAGGTGATGAATTTCCGTATGTTTTCATAAATTGTCCGACCTTCTTTAATGGCTTCCACTATAGTTGCAAAATTATCATCAGTTAGGATCATATCTGAAGCTTCTTTAGCAACATCTGTGCCAGTAATGCCCATAGCAACCCCAATATCTGCTTTTTTAAGGGCTGGGGCGTCATTAACTCCATCACCAGTCATGGCAACGATTTCATCCATACTTTCCAGGATTCTGGCAATCCTCATTTTGTGTTCTGGCACTGCACGGGCAAATATAACGTTTTCGCCTGAAACTAAAACCTTTTTAACCTCATCATCTGACATTTGGTTAAGTTTCTTACCTTTAATTATGAGACATGGGCCTTCTTTTACAATTCCCACTTCTTTGGCTATTGCATGGGCAGTAAGGCCATAGTCTCCTGTAATCATGATTATGCGGATTCCCGCACGATGACAATCCTCAACAGCTGGTTTAACCTCAGGCCGGGGTGGATCTTGCATGGCCACCATTCCCAAGAAAGTGAGATCTTGTTCAACAGCATCAGCACTATAGTTTTCATAGTCTGCAGGGAGTTTTCGGTATGCCATTGCCAAAATTCTCAGTCCAGAAGCTGCTAACACATCATGTTTTTCTATTATTTTTTCTTTATTCTCATCTGAAAAAGTTAGAATCTCACCATCAACTGATATGGTGTTGGAAAGTTTAATAATCTTTTTAGGGGCGCCTTTAACGTAAGCCACTTGTTTGTCCTTTTCTTTATGTATGCTGCTCATTGATTTGCGCTGGGAATCAAAAGGTAGCTCAACAATTCTTGGATTTTCCATTAACTGTTTTTTCCAGTTAAATCCACTCTTTTTTGCTGCAACTAGTAATGCTGCTTCTGTAGGGTCTCCAATAATTTTCCATTTATCTTCATTACTTTGAGGTTCTATGAGTTTAGAGTCATTGCAGAAGGTGGCTGATCTCATCAAAAGTTTAAGTTCCTGGATTTCGTGATGATTTATGGGATTGCCTTTATGTAAAAAATCTCCTTCAGGAGAGTATCCAGCTCCTGTAACATCTATTGTTTCATAGGGTAGCCACACCTTACGAACTGTCATTTCATTTTTTGTTAAGGTGCCTGTTTTGTCTGTACAGATTATATTAGTTGATCCCAAGGTTTCCACACTTGATAAACGTTTTATAAGGGCGTTTTTATTAGCCATTTTCTGCACAGAAGCAGCTAGGGCAAGGGTTACAGTAGGGAGAAGTCCTTCTGGCACGTTGGCCACTGTCAAGCCAATGGCAAAGATAAATGCAACTTGAATTGGGAGTTTAACTACCCACAAGTTCACTGCAAAGAGAATTACTCCTAAAAGGACTGCTATTATGGCTATGATGCGGGTCACTCTGGATAGTTCATTTTGTAATGGGCTGGTTTCCTTAGTAACTTCTTGAGTTAGGCTGGCGATCTGGTTAAACTCTGTGTTACGCCCTGTGGCAAATATGACTGCCTTTCCAGAACCTGAAGCAACGCTTGTGCCGGCAAGGACTATGTTATGGATCCCAGTAATCTGGGTTTCATCTGATTTTTTTGCATGGGCCACTTTACGCACTGGTTTAGATTCTCCAGTGAGGGTTGAACTATCAACCTTAATTTGATAGGCTTCCACTAGACGGGCATCAGCTGAGATATTATCTCCTTCTTCCAGTACCAAAACATCACCTGGAACTAGTTCTGCTGATAAAACCTCTTTTTTCTCCCCATCACGGATAACTTTAGCTTGAGATGGCAATATTTTCTGGAGTGCTTCTAGTGCTTTTTCAGCTTTGTATTCCTGCCAGAAACTGAAAATTGCATTTATAAAAATCACTGATATTATAGCAAATCCTAGTGGGGGAGTGCCACTTAGAAAAGCAAGTATGCTGGCAGCCCAGAGGAGTAAGGCTAGCAACTGATAAAGATTAGCTAAAAATTTAAAAATAACAGGTTTTTTCTTAACTTCCTCAATTTGGTTAGGCCCATATTCTTCAAGCCTTTTTTGAACGTCGTCAACGCTCAAACCATCTTCAGAAGAGTTTAATTTCCTGTAAACCTCTTCAGGAGGGAGTTCATCAATCTTCATTTTTACACTTGAAACTTACCTCTCTCTGTTTACATATAATTACGATTAGTATGTAACTGGGATAATATAAATTTTGAGCACGATTAAATGAATAATAAAAATAAAATCAACTTATAAACATTAAAAATGGAATTTAAAGTGTTTTAGCAGATTTAAATAAATCTAAAAATGATCCGATTAGTTGTTCATCCTAAGCATCTAATTTATAAAGTCAAATAAAGACATTCCCTGCTCATCCACGTTTAAATGTCCCATTTGCTCCAAATACTCCCATTCTTTCAACATAAACTTGTTGTGGCTGACCGTCTATGAAATTAGTGAAGTTAACAGCTGTATTATAGTCACTTTCATTGAATGAATTGTTATTATAATGATTAAGAGTTATGGTGTTGGGATTTTTGC
>DUPR01000064.1 GCA_012838205.1 Methanobacterium sp. | reverse complement strand
TATCTTTATATATCATGTTTTATAATGATGAATTGTAATTTAGCATGGTAAGTACATGACCAAGACGAATCCCATAATTGGAACAAAAGATATAAATTCGGGATTTATTATTCGCAATGTTAGCTGTTGATGATGCATTGATATTAAAGATTAAGGGGCTAATTTAACATGTTTATAACGAGAATATTCTACGGAATCGCCTATTTTATTGTATTAATATGGGAAATAATCAAGGCCACCATAGATGTTGCTATTCGAACTGTTAATGGTAATGTTGACCCGATAATTGTGGAAATACCTACAGTTCTTAAAAGACCAGTTTCACAGACTGTTTTGGCCAACAGTATCACTCTTACACCGGGCACACTCTCCATAGATCTTGACTCTGAAAATCAAGTTATAAAGGTTGCCACAATCGTTCCAAAAGAAAAAGAGGATATAATTCCATTTGAATCTTATATTAAAGGCATGTTAGAATGAGGATGTTAAAATGAACATATTAACATTATCTGAATATATTTTACTGGCTGCTTTAGCCATTTATGCCCTTGCGTCAGTGCGCATAGCCACCCGGAAAACCATTGGAATGGGCTTGGTTGGTTTGGCAGGTTTAAGTATTGCAGTGGCCACAATTCTTATATTAGTAAATAACCTCTATCAAATAGCTTTCTGCAGAGATATAGCATTAGCCCTTGTACTTCTGGGGCCAGTGGGAACTATAGCCTTTGCCAGGGTTTTAAGGGGGAATATTTAATGGACGATATTTTTACCATTATAAAAGCGGTTTTACTCCTAACATCAGCTGTTCTGGTGCTTTTAGCAGCTTTAGGCATATTAAGATTTAAAGATGACCTTGAACGGGTGTTGTATGCTAGAATACATATTTTGGGGGTGGCGGATGCTGCTTGCATTCTGGCCCTTCTGGTTCTGGGAGAACCACTGCTAGCAGGAGCTTACTTCATACTGGTTCCTTTTGCATCTCACGCCATAGCCAATGGGTTCTACTATGGGGAGGATAAACAATGATTGAATACATACTGATGATAATCACAATTTTAGGAGCAGTCCTAGCTCTAATGCAGAGAGATCTCCTAAAAGCAGCTATTCTAACTGGAGTTCCAGGAGCTTCCATAGCTTTCCTATACCAGTACCTTCTGGCTCCGGACGTGGCCCTAACCCAGGCTATTGTAGGATCAGCTATTATTCCAGTGTTTTTTGCCTTGGCAGTCTATAAAACGCGCAGGGTGGAGGAATAAAGATGATAATGGATGTTCAATTAGCTTCACTGTTCACAGCTGTGGCACTGGTTGTTATTGGAATTTTTGCTTCAGTTTTCCTTGATAATTTAATCAAAAAGGTCATTGGACTAGCTTTCATTGGAGATGGTGTTAACCTGTTTTTGATCTCAATGGGATACAAAGCAGGTGGAATAGTCTACATATACTTACCAGGAATGGCAGCAGACTGGTTTGCACAAAATTCTGCTTATCCCCTTCCTTTTGCTCTAGTATTAACCAGCATTGTTATTGGTGCCAGTACTATGGCAGTGATGCTGGGAATTATAATAGTACTTTATAAAAAACGTGGATCCCTCAGTGCATCCAAGATTCTGGGAGAGTAGTCAAATGTTCTGGTTCAATTCTAAACAAATTATAAACCTCCTTTCAGGATTGGAAATCCAAATCGGAGATTGTAATGATAATAAGGAGGTCATAGTTTGAACTTCCTAATAGCATTAATGGTTATTGTTCCGATATTATGTGCTTTGTTTTTAAACTTACTCCATAAAAAGGATCGGACTATTAAGGTTGTAACAATTCTGTTGGCTTTAACCTTACCAGCATTGCCTTTACTGGCTAACTATGGTTTACATTTCTTTGGTGGTTACGTTCCATTAGTAGAAAATCCAACATTGGCCAATAATTTACCTTCAACCATAACCGGAACTGCTTTAAACACATTCCACCCGGCTATAACCTATTCATTCCAAAGTGCACAGCAGTTATTTGTGTTTATTTTAGGGTTAGTGGCCCTTTTAGCAATTTTTGTCTCGCTATTTGAAACTCGCCGCCCGTCGGGAGTATACGCCTATATGATGTTTATGGGAGTTGCAGCAGTAACTGCTGTAATATTAACAGATGACATATTCAACTTATATGTTTTCTTTGAGATAGCAGCTTTAGCTACTGTAGGAATAGTTTTGGTATCTAATGTAAAAGGGAACTATGAAACAGCCCTGAAATACATGATAATTGGGAGTATAGCAGCACCGTTACTCTTATTAGGAATAGCACTTCTTTTAGGAGTAACTGGAAATGTAAATATTACTGATATAATCTATTCACTAAAAAACGGCTTAGTAGACCCTCAGAATCCAGTTATACTAATGGCGTGTGCTTTAATTGTATTCGGATGGCTGTATGGATCTGGACTACCACCATTCCACACTATAAAATCAGCCATATACAGTAAAGCCCTCCCCAGTGGAGCTGCATTAATACAAGCCTTTTCGGTTTTTATATTCGTTGCAATGGGAATTATTATCCTTAGAATATTTTCATACTTGCCCTTCTCACAATGGGTTATCCTAGGAGTATCACTATTAGCAATGATTTTAGGCATTACCATGGCCATACTCCAAACTGATCTTAAACGAATGATCGGATTTTTAGCAGTGGGAGAACTGGGATACATAGGAATAGGGCTAGGCCTGAGCACTGCTTATGGGATAACAGCAGGACTTTTCCAAGCAGTAAACGAAGCAATGATAACTGCACTTTTATTCCTAGGATTTGGTGTAGTATTATATCAAACTGGAATCAGTGACACTCGTAAACTGGGCGGAATGATGGTTAAAAACCCGCTGGTAGCATTACTGGTGCTTTTAGGAGGATTTGCAATGGCAGGAGTTCCTCTTCTAAACGCTTTCCAGAGTAAACTAATGCTAATCCAGGGATCAATAAAGGCAGGTCTTCCAGAGTTAGGGGTTATAATGATACTCCTAAGTATAGTGACATTCATGACATTTATGAAGGCCTTCCATGCAGTTTACCTTCGACCAATGCCTGATGAACTAGTAATAAAACATGAAAAAATACCAAAAGCAACCATTATAGCCATGCTGGTATTGTTGGGTGTATGTCTAATATTTGGTTTGTTCCCACAAGTTGCAACCAGCTATCTGCAACCATTGGCAAATAGCTTAGCAGGAGGTATATTATGAACCTCTACGACCTAATAGTGAAAAAAATAAAGAACATTCAAGGAGTTGGAGATGAAAGTCCAGTGACAAACATATCGACTTCCTCGATGTTAACTGCAGAAATAACTCTAATTTCATCAATACTGGTGGCTCTAGTAATGCTCCGGCTGGTGAACAAGGTATTGATGATTGTGGCGGTATTGGTGGTTTTGTTCACAGTTTTAACAGCAATGCCACTCATGCCAAAATTCAAAAAGGAACAGAACGATTCACTGGCATTTATGATGTTTTATATGGTAATAGCACTAGCAATAGTAATCACCCTGTTTTACTGGGGGAATTTAAATGTCTGAAGGGATAAGAAATATTATCATGGGATTTGCAATGGTTATATTCACAGTAACCATCTTCCAATCAACATATCAATTTAAACAGCTCATCTACCCAGGTATAAGCTACTTGTATAACTATGTCGGCACTAACATAGCTCCCAATATGGTAACCGTAGTAGTATTTGATTGGAGGGGATATGACACCCTTGGAGAAGCCCTCATATTGGTAACGGCTGTTATTGCTGTCTTACTGGTATTTGGGCGTGGAAGAGCCCAATTAGGAGGTAAATAAAATGAGTACCATACTCAAAATATTTGTGTTTCCAGCAGCCATGGTGGTCATGTGTCTTGGTGTATTGACCATTCTAGGTGGACACATAACTCCTGGAGGAGGATTTCAGGGTGGAGCTATGATTGCAGCAGGACTCATATTTTGTTTAATCGTATATGGTCTCAAAGAAAGTCCCTTTAACCTTTCTCACGATTTTCTTTCAGCTATAGAAAGTATCGGGGCATTAGCATATGTTTTCCTGGGTCTAGCTGGTCTTTTATTTTCAGGATTCTTCCTATACAACCTTGGAGTTGACCTTTACCACATTGTACCTGCACCAATACAAGCCATATTCAACTATTCCGACCCCACAAACGCGGGAATAGTGCCCTACCTAAACTTCGTGGTTGGATTAAAGGTCATGGTAGGGTTATCTGCAATAGTATACGCATTCCTGGCTTTCAGGGAATATGGTGAAGAAGCTGTTGATGAACCAATAGAGGAGATCGAATAATGATAATATATTATGGGCCACTAATCTTTGGATTCTTACTTGGATTCATCCTGGGAACCAGAATTAGGATAAATTCCGAGAGCGGACTCAAATTTAACGCCTCAGTGTATCTAATTTTCATCATAGTTGCCTTTATAATTGCTTATTTACTGGGCCCATTCCCTTACTATAAGGATATTCCATTAGCTAATGGTTTTCTAGCTGCGGCAATTGGAATCATTTTGGGCAAATTAATATTGGGAAGGGAAAAAATCCCTCAAAAAACACAGAATTAACCTAATTAAACATAATCTGTAAAAGGAGTAATCAAAATTATTGGTGGGAAATCACTCATCCATTCACTAAATAACTAAAAAATAAGTTGGAAGGTAAAACTCATGTTTTTAACAACCAAAAAATGCAAAGGCAGTGGAGAATGCATCAAAGAATGCCCTACAGGTGCTATTCGCATGGTTGAAGGTAAAGCATTCAGTTGCATAACTTGCGGTGCCTGCGCAGAAGCATGCCCCAACCGGGCCATTTCACGCAACAAATATGGAGGATATGTGGTTGACAGGGCAAAGTGCAATGCCTGCGGTGTTTGCGAGCTTACCTGTCCTGTAAACAACATCACAATCGAAGATGGTGTAGTGAAAGGAATATGTGCTCGATGTGGCATATGTGTCCCGGCATGTCCTGAAAAAGCACGAGTAGATGCATACGACCTCATTGAAGACCGACAACTCAAATTCCTGGAATCATTGAACTTGACAATTCAACCACCTATCCGCTCAAAGAAGGTGGATGAAACTGCCGAAAGAATCAGCCTAGTCACTGACAATGATAAATGCACCCTTTGCCGACGTTGCGAATACTACTGTCCCACAGGGGCTATAATTGTTGATGTAGAACCTCCAGGTAAATGCACAGAATGCCGAGTCTGTGAAGATGTATGCCCTGTTGGTGCCATAGAAAACTGCACAATAGATCCGGAAAAATGTACATTATGTCTTAAATGCATGAAAGAATGTCCTAACCAAGCCATATTTGTGGATGATTTCCAGGTAAAGATCAATAAACTGGATATTTGGGAAAAAATAGAAGGAAAAATAGTATCATGCCTAAACTGCGGCCTTTGTGCTGAAGCTTGTGAAAAGGGTGCACTTCAAATGATCGACGGCCACTTACGATATGATCCCACTTTATGTGAGGAATGTGAAACTACTCCCTGTATTGAAGCCTGTCCAGTGGGAACCCTCAGATTATCTGACGAACCAGAAAGAAGAATTAAAGGATTCTGTGTTTCATGTGGAAAGTGTGTCAAGGCATGTGATGTTAACGAAGCCCGAAGCATTAAAAAAGTCACCTGGGATGGATCTGTCTCAGAAGACTGTATTTCCTGTGGAATATGTGCAGAAGTTTGTCCCAAAGAGGCCATCACCCTTCATAGAGGCACTATAGAAGTTGATACTAAGAAGTGTGTCCTATGTGAAAAATGTGCAATCCACTGTCCTACCAATGCCATTCCAACCACAACCATGCACAAGAAAGCAATTAAGGAAGGATTCACCTTTGTGCAAGACAAACTGTGCATGAACTGCAAACTATGCGCCAAAATATGTCCAGAAGAAGCCATCAAAGAGGATGATGACGGGAAGATGGTGGTGGATGATGCTAAGTGCATCTATTGTGGTGCATGCCGTAATGCTTGCCCTGCCAAGGCCATACTATTTGAAAGGGAATTTGAGGTGGAACCATGAAAAATTTAGTCCTTATATTCCTGGAAGGTGCTTACACCAATCTAAAAAGGATATTATTCGCCAGTGACCGGGTTACAGACATGGAAGTCAGGAACATGATCCTAGAAGGGAGGGTAACACCTACTGAAAAAGTGGCCAAGGTTTCCTGTATTGGATGTGGAGGATGTAAGAATGTATGCCCCACTGAAGCCATAGAAATGGTAGACCTAGATGAACCAGTTGAACTAATGGAAGGCTTGGTAAAAACCCAGTTACCCGTACTTCACAGTGAAAAATGTGTAACATGTTATTATTGTCATGATTTCTGCCCCATATATGCGTTGTTTGGAGAAGCAGGAACCATACATCCCAATGATGTTGGTGAAATTGATTTAGACATATCAGAGTTGATGGAAAAGCCTGTAAAGATATCTGAAGATAAAATCGCATATATATCCCAATTTTTAGCAGATAATACCATTATAAGGAAAAGAAAAGATTAGGAAAAATCTCTGAATGAACATTTTAATCAAAACTATACAAAAATATTGAAGAGGAATCATATGAGCCTAAAATCATATTCTCGTGGTCGAGCAGTACATGTTATGTTAGTGTACACAGGAGGATGCAACGGCTGCGATATAGAGATAGTAAACTGTATACTCTCCCCAAAATTTGACGCTGAACAGTACAAAGTATTTCTAACATGGAACCCACGAGAAGCAGATGTCTTAGTTGTCACTGGGCCGGTTACCAAATACAATGAACAGCCACTACGCGAAATTTACAAAGCCATACCTGAACCTAAAGCTGTTGTGGCTGCAGGGGCTTGTGCCCTGATGGGTGGAGTTTATAAGAACTGTCATGGTGACATACCCTCAGAAGAAATCTCAGGACCTGTGGATCAAATCATACCAGTTGATGCTAAAGTTCCAGGTTGTGCTGTAAGGCCACAAGACATTGTAGCAGGGTTAGTATCGGCATTACCTCTCCTATTGAATGCCGACTGAAATATCTA
Organism: Methanobacterium sp.; assembly: GCA_012838205.1. NCBI lineage: Archaea > Methanobacteriati > Methanobacteriota > Methanobacteria > Methanobacteriales > Methanobacteriaceae > Methanobacterium > Methanobacterium sp. Next base: position 2,641 of record DUPR01000064.1, on the reverse strand, counting down.
AAAGAATAAAATCAATATCACGAATTTATAATAAAACTCATGAAGGTGTAACATAATGGACGATGATAAAGAAAACCGGACGGTAATAGAGGCAGAAGTTCCCATGGGAACAGTTCACCCTGGAGCCCTTGAACCATACCGGCTAAGACTCTTCGTGGAAGATGAGATCGTCCGCGATGCAGAGATGACTGTGGGAGTCAACCACAGGGGAGTAGAGCGGATCATGGAAGGCTTACCAGTTGAAAAAGCCAACAGTCTCACTGAAAAAATATGTGGGATATGTTCTAACAGCCACATCTGGAACTCATGCCGAGTGGGAGAAATAGCACTGGGAATAGAAGTACCAGAACGAGCAGTTTACATAAGGGTTATAATGGGTGAACTAGAGAGGTTACATAGTCATATTCTCTATTTAGCCCATGGATCTGAAGTATTAGGTCATGAAACATTTTCAATGCGTCTATTTTACATCAGAGAAACAGTAATGGAATTATTGCGAATGATAGGGGGGAACCGTGTTCAATATGGTTCAGCCGTGCTAGGAGGAGTTAGACCACGTTGTGAACTTGATGAAATGCGGATCCAGAAACTAACTGAAGGAATGGATCTATTAGAAGAGAAACTGAACAACTTTGCTAATCGATTTGTATCTGACCCTATGGTTATGAGCAGAATCACCGGAGTCGGTGTAACCAGCCCCGAGGATGCCCTAAGATTGGCATGTTCCGGACCCACATTGAGGGCTACCGGTGTTGAAAAAGACCTAAGAACTGGAATGTACGAGTATGATCCATTTGAATTTGATGTAATCACTGAAGATGATGGAGATGTGAAATCTCAACTACTGACCAGGGTTTTCGAAAACTTCGAATCAATAAAAATCATTCAACAAGCAATCCGAAACTTACCCGACGGTCCAATAACAAACAGGAGTTGGGAAATGCAAGACACGCCCATAACCAAAAGTTATATTGAAGTACCACGTGGAACACTTTACCATTCTTATGCCCTAGAAGATGGTAGAGTAAGAAACTGCGTTATCCGGACTCCTTCCATGGCCAATATTGGAGCTATGCAGTATTCTGCAATTGGTCATCATATTACAGATGCTCAACTTTGTATAGTTCAGTGCGACCCTTGTTTCACATGTACTGATCGGGCAATTCAAATTATCAAGAGATGAGGAGAATAAACCATGGAACTTACATATCCTTTAATAGCAGTACTCGGAACCTTGGCAACATCTTTCATAGTGAGCCTCTTCTTGCCAGGGATTGAAAGAAAATTCATCCACGCCCGGATCCAACAAAGAGTAGGTCCACCAATTACCAGTCCAGGGATCATGGCACCAATCAAATTCTTCTTTAAACAAACTATAAATCCAGAATCTCCAATGCCTAAATTGTACAATGCCCTTCCCTTAATCAGTTTAATCATAATCATAATCCTTCTGTTGCTGTTAATTCCTCAGATGTACTTTTTAGGAGCACTGACCAGCATCATTGCAGTCATAGGATTACTGAAAGTTGAAGAAATAATGTATATGTTCATGGGTAGTCTGTCTAAATCCGTACTCTCAGTACGTATGCCATTCCCCGATATAGTAAAAGGAGCAGAACATCCCAACACTCCCCGAACATTTTTCGAGGAATTAAGCAGTCTCCGGGCATTCAGACTCATTGCTTTTGGATCATTTCCAATATACATTGCACTTTTCGTGGTAGTTGCCATGACTGGCAGTATTTATCTAAAGGATATCGTAGCCTACCAGCAGACCAACGGGCCCATACTATTCACATTAGCCGGAGTTATGGGAGCAATCGTATTTTTCATCGGATACATGATCCTCCTCAACGAGTACCCATTCGCCATCTTGAAGGGCAAACCCGATGTTGTGGAAGGACCTTACCTAGAATACGCTGCAAAATACCGGGCATACGTCTACATCACCCGAGGATTCCTCATGTTCACACTGGCCACATTATTTGCCACCCTATTTTTGGGAATAGCCCCTAACATATTAAACCCCAATTTCATAATCACATTGGTTGTGGCTCTCCTCTTCCCAATGTTCATGGCGGCAATGAGTGCATTTTCCCCAATATTCACTTACAAACAGTTTTACCCTACAGTTGCCGGTGTATCTATAGTGGGTGTTCTGGCAATAGTAGCAGCTCTACTTTAATGGATTTTAAAAAAAAGTAGTAGATATGATGGTGATCAAATGAAAATTGTGATACGACCCCTACATATAATGAGTTTAGGGGGTTATATTGTTGAAACCGAGTTTCCTTACAGGAATGTTATCGTGGTAAACCCCACAGAGGAACCAATAAAATTAGAAGTTCCGGTATTCACTGAAGACTGGATTGAAGAACAGAGTAAATTAGGACTGGAACTCATTCCACTAACTGAGGAAGATAATTATCTAAGCAATTTCCGCAAAGCCAAAGCCAAATTAGATAAATTAAAGGCTGAAAAAGATGTTTAGGTAGTTATTAGTTTATTTTAGAAAAACTCTACCCGCTTTTCTTTAATATCCTATTTGACGACTAACCCTTAATGCAAGGGCTGCTGTTAAAAGAATTGTTGGCAAACCCTGAGATTTGGGGGCCAGAGACAAATCAGCAACCCACAACCC
>DUPR01000063.1 GCA_012838205.1 Methanobacterium sp. | reverse complement strand
ATAAAATGGGAATTCATCCTAATATTTCCTGTTTTGAGTTTGATGGGAAGAAGGTTTTAAGGATAGATGTTGAAAAAAGTTCTAATCCTATTTCTTACAATGGAAAATATTATAAAAGAGTTGGCACTACTACGACTGGAATGTTGGGGGATGAATTACGGGATTTCTTTTTAAAGGAGAGTAATTGGGATGGCTTGACCAATGATTACAGTCTGGATGAAATAGATGAGGAGGCTCTTCGCAGATTTATTAGGAGAGCTGTCAGTAAAGGAAGACTAGTCGCAGATGATGCTGCAGATCTATCTGATTTACTTCTCAAAATTAACCTTTTAGTTGAAGGTAAGCTCACTAATGCAGCTATAGTTCTTTTTGGTAAGGATCCTCAGAAATATTTTACCAATGCCCTGGTTAGGGTGTTAAAATTTAAAAATGGAGTCAGTATTTCTGATAGGCGAGTTAAAGGCAATTTGTTTAGGCAGGCAGAAGAAGCTGAAGAAGCCATTAAAAATTCTTTAAATGTGAAATTTGAGATAAAAGGCAAGTTAACCCGTGATGAAGTTTGGGATTACCCTCTTGAAGCCATACGTGAAGCCCTTATAAACTCTATTGTCCATAGGGATTATTTTAAATATGGAATACAGACCCAGATCAAGATATTTGATGATAAGATCTGGTTTTTCAACCCGGGAGAACTGTTTGGGGGGATGACCATTGAAAAACTAACCCAACTCCATCCATCTTCCACTCGAAATCCTTTAATCGCTGAGATGTTTTTCAAAGCTGGTCTGGTTGAAGTTCATGGATCAGGCATTCGCCAGATGATTAAGTCTCTTAAAAATGCAGGACTCCCTGAACCTGATTTTAAAGAAGAATTTGCCGGATTTTCGGTTTACATGATGAAAAACGTGTATACTAAGGAATATCTGGAAAGTATTGGTCTTAATCGTAGTCAAATCCAGGCAGTGTCTTATATGCAAGAACACGGTTCTTTAACCATGTCGGATTTCTTACGCATTTCTCCAGGTATAAGTGAAAGGACACTTAGACGATATCTAGTTGATTTATTGGATAAAAAACTCATAATAGCAGTGGGTGAGAAAAAAGGAAGGAAATATGAACTTTTATGATAACGGACATATCGTACATATAACGGTCATATAACGGTCATATATCGGACATATCGGACATGATTAAAAGAAACTAAAAGCTTGTAAAAATTAATCGACTTGATCGTTCCTCTTTGCATTGTTTAGGATGGAATATTCATAAATGGATTATGATCTTATAGCGGGTTTCTTAGCCTATAATCTTCCTTAACACCACGCTTGGCGTAACTATCAATGTGAAGATCCGCCTTAAAGAACCACTTTTTTTTCTAACCCATTAAGTTTGGTCACAGTTAAAATTTGATCTTGTTTTTTTCAAACTTTGTGTTTTTCACTCTTTACGAAGTTCAGATTGTGACAGAAATGATAATTGATTAAGCTCCCTAAAAAAAATCAAAAATTAAGTTCGTTATATCAGGGTTTAACGAAGTAAATTTCCAAAATGTAATACAAAATTTGTGATAAATTAAACTTCCTTAAATAACCATTCTGATATCAGTTGGTATAGATGTCATGAGTATTTTTGATATATTTCTAAAATAATTGTTCATCTTTAATTTTATTAACATAATGCGTTTACTTTTTTTCATAAATTTTCATACCTTGCAAATAATTATTACTTCCCTAAATTTTTATCAAAATATTCTGAAAGTGTAGATAGTGGAGATTTTTAAAAAAAATTTATGAATAAACATCGAGAATATTATTACATTAGACAGGATCTCGGAAATTCTTAGAAATCATTGTATATTGATCAATTAGGATATATGTGCAACTATAAATGTGGACTTAAACACGATTTTTGATTTTTGGCTAATTTTTCCATAAATTTTCAACTAATCCATTTTTTTTAAAAAAAAATTGGATAATAAATTTCACTAATTAATTAAGAAATATTCAGATAAGAAAAAGATTTTTATAGATCGTTGACATATTGTTTAACAAGAACAATTTATTGTGGGAGGAGTTAGATGGGAAAATATTATTCACAAAAATTTGAGTCAAAAAAAGATGACACGCAAATTAGTGGAAAATACTACCATATAACTGGCCAAAACAATATAGATGATTTTAATGGATCTGATGACGGCCTAGAACAGGAATATCTGGAAGATGAAGAATATTCTATTGAAGAACATTCTTCTACTAAAGAATTTATAAAATCAAAAACCCATAACTTGTTTGGTTTTTTATAAAAGACACGATCTGAAATCTTTTATAAAAAGTTTAACCAGATATTTTGAAACTATTTACTATAAGGCTTATTTCATCCTTTGAACTTTCAAGTGCAAAAGGATCCCCTGCAAACCAAAGATAAAACAGTAAGTCGTACTTTTTGAATGAAATAATAATAATTTTGGTGGGGTAAACCTTTTGATTTTCACCCAAAAGAAGATAACAATCCATGTCATCTTTAGTGAACTCTTTTTCTTTGATAAGCGCAGTGTTCTGAATGTCAAAAACATGTTTAAGCATTTGAGAAAATTCCTTAACAGAAATATCAAACACATCTTCATTCCTGGTTATTGAAAAAGTAATGGTGTTATTATCGTACTGTCCTTTAACTACCTTCTTAGGATCAGCAGTGCTTATCATCTCCCAATTACGAGTGAAATTGAATGATATTTCTCCATTATCAAAATTCCATATCTCATATTTATTGATGTTTTTGATTATTTCCCGGATGGCCTGTTTTGCATTGTATCTGACAATTTCATGATTATCGTCACACGCTTTCCTAAGAGGTTTTAAAGCTTTTTCATCGCCGATTACTCCTAGAACTTCGGCTGCTTTGGCTCTTACAAGATAATTATTATCTTTTGAAAAAAATCCATGTATAAGGCTAATTAATTCTTTTTGTACAGTTTCACCACCAATTTGCTCCAACGCTTCAACTGCACGCAGACGCACTTGCCAATCTCCACTTTTAAGTGCTTTTTTAAGCGGTTCTACTGCTGGGGTGCCTATTTCTTCAAATGCAGCCAGTGATCTTAAGTTAACATCACGGTCTTGATCACTTAAATAATTTAATAGTATTTCTATAGCCTTGGATTCACCCATCTTTCCCAGAGCTATTAAAGCTTCATTACGGACAAGTTCGTTTTCATCATCAAACAACTCATATAGATAGGGAATTTTATCAATCGCTTGGAGTGTTCCCAGCGAATTGGCAGCCGATTTTCTTACCATCCATTCTTCATCATACAATGCACAAGTAAGAGCATCAATTGATTCGATGGTGTCGAACCTTCCAAGTGCCCAGGCAGCTTTTTCTCTAACTTCTGCAATGGGATCTTCTTCTAATGATTCCATCAAAGGCATAATAGCACGTGGGTCGCCGATGACCCCTAAAGATTCAGCAGAATAAACCCTCACACTATTTATAACTTTGTGATTAGTAAACCATTCATGATATTTCAAAGAATCAATAAGGCCTAAAACAGCTCTTTCATCATCTGAACCACCCAATGCCTTGGCAGCCCTTTTTCTGATAGAGTAATCTTTATCATTAAGGGCAGAAATCAAGTATTCAATGTTTCCTTGGGATGCGTATTGGTTTTCATCAATACTGGAACCCATTTTTTCAATCCCCCCTCTTAATTATGTTCACATAAAAAACAATTCTATTGTATTACTCAGTCATTATTGTTGTACAACATTAATTTTCATTTTATTCCTTAAAATATATAACGAAAGTAATAAGCATCTTGAAAATAATATTTCATTTTCATACGGTTACAAAGTTATTAGACTAAATATCCAATAAATTGAATAATTGAATAATCATTACCGAAAAAAATGGAGATTTAGATGTTGTCCATTTTTTAGTTGGTAGCAAATTCTGTATTATTTTTAATGAATTATATATCATTTTTTTTATTGTGGTATTTAATCTTAATTTTCAATTTTGAAGTAGTAAAATTAATATATGGGTGAGAGTAGATTAATTTACATGCCAAACATAAAACAACCTACTCTCTACGATAGTATTGCTTCTAAACAATATAAACTTTACGATTGGTTAAATTTAAAAGACAAAAACATGGAATTAATAACTGAAATATATCATGACCCTCTAGAAACACTTAAAAATAGTAAAAAAGTATATAAAAATCATGATAATAGTTATAGCGCCGTAAATCCTGTTTGCCCAAAATGTAACTCTAAAAAATTCATTAAATATGGATTTAATGAAAAAATCATCCATGATAAAGAAATCAAACCATTTAAAATAAGATTACAACGTTATAAATGCATAAAATGTGGCATATTTTACCAAACAAAACTAAACAAGAATTTAAAACCTGGTTCAACTTATAATGAAGAAATAAAAGAGAATCCAGCTTTAATCAACAGCTTACAACATGTTTCGCTACGAAACATAGCTAAAATCATCGAATTAGAATGGAATAAAAGGCCTTCACCACAATCAATCAAAAACTGGCTAACAAAAACAATTAAAAAGAAAAATAAAACCATTACAACATTTTATTCAGGATATTACAACTACGACGAACAATATGTCAAAATTAACGGCCAATGGATGTATAGATTAGCATTATTCGACATAAAAAACAATATCCTAGTTCAAGAAAAAATAGTAAAACAATTAAATCCACGGACAGTAAAAAAGTTTTTAAAAGAAATTAAAGCACAAATCCCCATAATAGCAATAACCACAGACTCTAAACCATATTACAGAAATATAATGGATAAATTAAAGATAAAACATCAATTATGCATATTTCACGTTAAAAAAGAGATAAACACTTGGAAAAAAAAATGTAAAAGAAAAAACAAAACACATACAGAAGAATTAAATCAAATTAACAATTATAAAAACCAAATATTTGAAATAATAGACTCACAAAACTATAACACAGCAAAAAAGTTATTTTACAAATTAAAACAACAAATCAACAATATCCCCTATCAATTTAGGAAAATAATAACTAAAAAATTCCTAGTACACTTTGATAGATTCGCAAATTACCTAAAAGACCCAAATATCAGTAAAACCAGCAATAAAATAGAAAACTACTTCAGAACAACTTTACCTAAAGCAATAAAACGAATATT